>NZ_BAAGDP010000011.1:0-110046 GCF_054660695.1 Turicimonas sp. TL08 | reverse complement strand
CAAGCATATCCGTTGGCGAAAATTGGATCAAGATTCCGAAGTGCAATCCGATAAAAGCCGTTATTCACCGTCCGATTCTTGGCATCGTAAGAAGCATCACGGTAACAAAGGATCGTGTAGGAGACTACTACGCCTCTGTTCTATGCGAAACAGGAGAAAAAGAACCCGAACCTATCAAGGTGCTTAAAGAATCAGCAATTAAAGGAATTGATGCAGGGATTAGAGTATTTCTTACAGATTCGGACAATCAGGAGATTGCGAATCCGAAGAATCTAACCTGTCAGCTGAAAGTACTCCGTAAGCTGAGCAAAGCCGTCTCCAGAAAACAGAAAGGAAGTCATCGAAGAAAGAAAGCAGTAGCGAAACTAAGCAAATTCCATCGACAAGTCTCTCGGAAAAGAGAGGATTTTCAGCATAAGGTCTCGAAGCAAATGGTTGACGAAATCCAAGCAGTCATTGCGGAGAGTTTAAAAATCAAGAATATGCTGCGCAATAAAAGGTTATCTCGTTCAATAGCAGATGCAGCGTGGGGCAATTTTTACAACAAACTTGCCTACAAATGCAGGAAAGCAGGAAAGCTGTTTGTACAAATAGACAGTTTCTATCCTTCTTCCAAAACATGTCCCCGCTGTTTGCATAAATTTGAAGGACTGACCCTTGCAATGAGGCAATGGGTTTGCCCTCATTGCGGACAGCATAACCAACGAGACTATGCAGCTGCATTAAACATCAAGCGGCAGGGCATAGTGCAGTTAAAGGCGGCTGGGCATACCGTCTTGCGGCAATAGCCGCAACTCATGGAGACACTGTAATTCCTTACGAATGTAAGGTTGGAGTCGATGAAGTGAGAAGCCTCGTCCGAAAGGACGGGGAGATGTCACAGGACCTTTTTATCTTCGTTAGTTCAGAATTGAGTTTCATTCTTGGCCAACCGTCCCCAGCCTCTGAATACTAAACTCTCCTCTCCATCACCGATGTCGGCCCTCTTAGAACTTTTTTGAGTATTTACCTTTCCTTCTACGCTTTGAGCTACAGGATTCTGGGAAAAAACCTAAAAGTGGACATAAATACCAGATTCAAAGTGGTATCAGAAAGCTTAACAGGCCTTAATAAAATGGTTTTGTGAACAAGGAGAAATAAATGAAATTTCTATCGACCACTACCTTATTAAGCTTTTCGATGTTACTTGCTACATCGGTTTTCGCTGCCGACAATACGGCAAATTCAAATTTCTTAAAAGAAGTAGACAAGAACCAATGTTTTGGTTGTCATAGCACTGCAATTAAAACGTTATCAACCCGAGGTGCCCACAAAAATTTAAACTGCACCTCTTGCCATGATATCGATGCAAACCACTTGAAGGCCCCTAGCGCAGACAACCGTCCTACGACGCACTTTGAATATGCGGCCTGCAGTCAGTGTCACCAGGAACAGCACAAAGACATTATGGATCCCAAGTACCACTATCAGTGGGCTTTGAACAATAAACCTCAGACGTATTCCGTCATTAGAGATATCGCCGGTGATAATTCCTTCAGAGACATTCAATATCGTTTGCCTAGATTTCACTCAAGCATCGTCACAGATTTAGCAAATATTCGTTCTGACGGTCGTTACGAATACAAAGACTTTTACAAAGACATGTCCAAGCCCGGCGCTCCTATGTGGGAGGCTTTAATTGACACCAGACCTCAAGAAGGTGATGCTATCAAGCCGTCAAAGACTCTGTCCCTAACATGGCGTCCGCATAAAGGAAGAGAGATTATGGGCCGCTCCGACTGTCTTAAATGCAAAACTAGCGACAATATGATGGATTTTGCATACCTCGGGAAAAAACATCCGAAAGCTCCTTTAGCTTTCAATGATCCGGATCACAAAGTATTGAAGACCGTCAACAACAGTTTTAACTGCATTACCTGCCATGATCCTCACTCCGCCGAACCAAGAATTGTTTTTGATCACTTGATAGAGGCCATGACCCATAAGGACTTCAAGGACTACAACTATCAAAAGAATGCCGGCAAGACAGGTTATCCGAAGATTGAAGTTTTCAATATGGGCGTAAGAGGCTATCCGAGAAAGATTGCTATTTTGGAAAAAGCTAATTCAAATTACATGTGCGGACAATGTCACCAAGGCCATAACCGTTCTGAAACTTTCTACAAAGATTCCGATGGTCAGCTTGCCCATCCAAAAGCGGCGATTGATCGAGAAGGATGGTCCGTGGGGACGTTCTTTGCAGCCGATCCAATCGAGCGTTGGAATATTGTCAGAGGCTTAGGACTGCATAATGGTATTGACAAAGAAACCGGTGTAAAAACAGTTTCTACTGACCATTATCACATGGAAACACTTGTTGGTTCTACACACGGTAAAGCCGGAGTGGGATGCACTGACTGCCATTTCGCGAAGAAAGAAAACGGTAAATTAGAACACCAGCCAAGCTTACCGAGCCTCAAATACAAGAACACATGCGCCCGCAGCGACTGCCACGGCAATCCGAATGGAGACAACTGGAGCGAAGGTCAAGCGGCTTATATGGTTGCGACTATCCAGCAAAGATACCGTATCCATAAAGAAAGACTCGAACGATACGGCGCCGCTGCTAGAAAACTGCTGATACAAGCGAAGAATGGCGACGTTAAGATACCGGAAGCTCAATACAAAGAACTTCAAGACGCCTACAGTCTGTATTTACACACTAGAGGTTGGTACTTCAGTGACTATTCCGAAGGAGTACATGATCCGAGGGGGTTTGAAAAGACTTCCTCCGAAGTAATCAAGAAATTAAGAACGGCCACAACCGAAGCCAATAAGGCCATCAAAGGCTAGGTAATCTTTAACTGAAGCGAAGTTTTATGCTTCGTTTCAGTTTTTTCTCACATTGGTGGTAAACAAAAGCATCGAGTGCTTTGATAATATTTTCTGTGCATCCTCTGTTAGAAGTTATTTGCTGACTCAGATTCCTATGACTCAAGCTATTAATCCATGTTTTCAGATTATTCGTATATCCAAAGAGAAAGGATCTCCTGCAGCTTATTATCAACTGTCAAAGAAAATCGAAAATCTGATTTCCGAAGGTTTTTTAAAAAGCGGAGATGAACTTCCATCTTCTCGAGTTTTGAGTTCTATTCTGAATTTATCTCGCACAACAGTCACACAGGCTTACAAGCGCCTATTAGAAGAAGGATGGATATTCAGTCAGAAAGGCCGGGGCTGTTTTGTCAGTGAATGCTCAATTGATTTGGATTTACATAAATCTTCCTTTGCGACGCTGTCCGGCAATATTAAGAAGCCTAAATTGCCAGTTAAAGCTGAAATTGCAAAACAAGCTTTACAGTTCCCAGTACAAAAGGAAGTACCTTTTGCTCTTATTGCGCCTGACATGGAAAGCCTGCCTGGTAAAGACTGGACAACAATCGTGGCAAGAGTTTCAAAAAGCCCTTGGATGCACAATGCCTACGCAGAACCGGGCGGTTATCGGCCGTTTAAAAAAGTCATTGCTGATTTGTTGAGAAGAAGCAGAGGGATCAATTGTTCCGGTTCTCAAGTAATTATCACATCCGGGGTTCAGGAAGACCTTTATTTAGCGTTACAAGCTCTGTTTAGTGAAGGCGCCAAAATCGCTGTTGAAGATCCCGGCTTTAGGCCTCATCGTGATTTAGTTGAATTTTTAGGGCACCGTCCTATTCCTATCCCGGTAAACGAGAACGGTATCAGCATCAATCAGCTTTCTAGCGATAAGGAGCTGGATGCTGTAATCGTCACACCGAGCTTTCAGTACCCGACAGGACATTTGATGAGTCTGGAGAGGAAACTGGAACTTATCGACTGGGCAAATTCTTGCGGAAAGTGGATTTTAGAAGACGGTTACGATACCGAACTTTTTACCGCTGACGAACCAAACCCTGCCATTGCATCCTTAGACAAGACAGGCTCAACCATTTACATGGGAAGCTTTACGAAAACAATATATCCTGGGTTCAACATGGGCTACATTGTTATTCCGGAACAATTAATTCCGGTTGTTGAAGGCATAAAAATGCTGACCCTCAGACATTCGAGTGAGGTCCACTCGGTAATCCTTACGGAATTTATTGAGGGCGGGTTCTATGAGGCTCATATCAGAAGACTCAAAAGAATGTATCAAAAGCGGCGCGAAACTTCTGTCCATTGCATCCAATCTTTTCTAAGCCAGTTTGGATCCCTGGAAGCTAATACCGGCGGTACGCATTTAACCTTTATCTTCAAACCTGAGTTAAAAATAAATGATGTCGAGTTAAACCTCTATTTACGACAAAATTATCATTTAGAAAGCCGACCTTTGTCCCCCTGTTATGTGGAGGATAAACCTCAGTCCGGTTTGATTTTAGGATACGCCCATTTCTCTGAACAGATATTGACTGACAGCTACCGTCGGCTAAGAGACGGCATCACAAACTTTCTTAAACGAGCCTATTTATGAGACAAGACATCGTCCGAAACAAACAAGTACTAAGTATTGAAGAATGTAAAGCCATACTGGATAGGAACATTCATGGCGTTATCGGTTTAAACGGAGATGACGGCTATATCTATACCGTTCCTGTAAGCTTCGTTCGGTATGGTGATCAGATATTTTTTCACGGCCGGCCCAAAGGCTATAAATCTGAGAGTTTTAAGCGAACCACTAAAACCAGTTTTTGTGTAGTTGATCAGAGCTTCGTAGTACCTTCTCTGCGAGCCAACGATTTCAGAAGTGTTATCGTTTGGGGACACCTCAAAAAAATTGAGACCGAAGAAGAAAAAGTCAAAGCATTACGAGCCTTGGCTCATAAATTTTGTTTCGGGATTCCTGACAATGAAGAAGAGATTCAATCTGCAAAGCAATATACAGAAGTGTACGCGCTCGTCATTGAATGCATGACCGGAAAGCAGGCTCTAGAAGAAGTGCGGCTTGCAGGCCAAAAACTCCGCGAGCAGAAATAGCAATGTTTCCATTTCCCGTCTTTGGAACTAACCACGGCCTGAGTGTCTGTAGTTGTATTCGATGCAATGGAAAATCTCTAGTAAAAATACTTCTCTGCTGTTGAACTTTTTGTTTTCTTATTCATAAGTAAACAGTTCCTGCCGGCGAAATCCGTTGTTCGAACCTCCTACCTGATGAACTCGGTTCTCCGGCAGCAACCGAAAAAAAGATTCAGCACTCTTGCAAGTATCCATAAGATCTTTCCTGAAATACGTCTAGCAAACCTGAGCGGCTTCAACTTTTCCGTATCTGCTTCCTACGACAGGCTGGCGCATAATTTCATCTTCGAGAGTTTTCCACTGGCGCTCGTCTATCGAAACGCATACCGAAGCAAAATTCTCTTTCATATGTTCTGTTCGAGTAGTACCTGGAATCGGCACAATCCAGAGCTTTTTAGAAAGAATCCAGCCCAGTTGAACTTGAGCGACGGACAGTCCGTGTCGATTTCCGAAATCCTTGAGCTTCTCGACAATCTTGTAATTCTTGCTAATCGCATCCGGCGTAAATCGCGGCAACGAAGACCGGTTGTCATTGACAGCGGCAAATGTCGTTCCAGGTGTAATAGATCCAGCTAAAAAACCTCTGTTTAACGGGCTGTAAGGAACAAAGCCTATACCTAATTCCTCTAATGTTGGAAATATCTTGTACTCAGCCTGACGCCACATAAGATGGTATTCACTTTGTACAACTGTGACGGGAAAAATCTTATGACTTCTACGGACAACATCTTCAGAGGCCTCACAAAGCCCGAAATATCTAACTTTTCCTTCTTTAACCAGGTCTTTCACCGTCTCGGCAACCACTTCCGGCGGAACTTTCGGATCGACACGATGTTGGTAAAAAACATCGATGACTTCTCTCTTTAGTCGTTTAAGAGAGGCCTCACAAACATTCCTAATTCTCTTAGGCGAGCTGTCCAGCGCTCCGTAAATCGGCTTTTCGTTTACGTCAAAGGCGTGACCAAATTTTGTAGCTACGAAGATGGATGAGTTGTCTCCGAGTGCTTCTCCAACCAACTCTTCATTATTGAAAGGACCGTAGATTTCAGCCGTATCAAAAAATGTACATCCGCAGTCTACAGCCTCCTTAAGAAGACGAACCATAGAAGCTCGCTCCTTGATCGGACCTCTATGGTGTGTCATTCCCATGCAGCCAAAACCTAGAGGACTGACGGTTAGAGCAGCCTCTCCTGAGCCGAGTGTTCTTTCAGTGATGTTTGTTAGTGTTTTAAAAATAACACTCATTTTCTTGACCTTATATTTGGAAACGGACATCTCCGTCTTCTTCTATTTGCTAATCAGGTTCTTCCTAAAGAAATCGGCTAATTTTGCAACAGTAGGCGCCACAAATTCTTCTTTGTCATACATAGCAAAGTGAGAGGCCCCGGGAACCACGACTAGCTCTTTTGGTTCTTTTGCTTTTTCGTAAGCTTCCTTGCTGAAGCGCAGCGTCTGTGCCTTTTCTCCAGCGATGATTAGGACAGGTCTGGGTGAAATAGCTTCCATGTGCTCAAGCGGATAATACCCAGCGAACAAGCCTAACGTTGCAAAATGAAATCTATTGGATGCATTGGGAGAGGCGCCCCGCTTCTCCCGATAGTAACTAAAGGCTTCTTTTGTGAAGTCATCGGTCTTATCCGTCCAGTCCTTTTTATCCGGGAGCAACGGAAAAACCTTCGGCTTTTCGCCTTTTTCAATCCGGCTCCATTCGTCAGCAACCGCGTTCAATGTATTTTGGAACTGCTCAAAGGAGACCTCAGCTCCTTCAATGCCGTGGCGCACGGCCCCTCCGATATCGTAGGCTACAACAGAAGCCGTAGCTTTGACCCGAGGATCGAACTGCGCCTCATGCAAGGTATAGCCGCCTCCGGCGCAAATACCTAAGGTACCCACCGCTCCGGTCCTTACTTCCTGACGATTTTCTAGGAAGCTCACTGCGCTTCTGATATCTCTCAGCCGTACTGAAGGATCTTCGTAATCTCTTGGTGTGCCGGTACTTTCTCCATAATGAGAGGCATCATAGGCCAAAGTAACAAAACCTTCTTTCGCCAATCTTTGAGCATAGAGACCTGCGGTTTGTTCCTTAACACCACCCCACGGATGACTCACCACGATAGCCGGATATTTTTGTGAGGCATCGTAATTAGCCGGAAGATACAAATTACCTGCGATTGTTTCCGGTCCGGATGCGAATTTTACAGAAGTTGATCCCAAAACATTAATACCGTCGGCAACGGTTTGCGCAGCCGCTGCTCCGGCCGCACAGAAGCCCACAGCTGAACAAAGAGCAAAATATCGAAGTTTGTTCCTCATGAATTCTCCTTAGATGGAAAGCCAATGTTTGAATTGCTTGGAAGCACCAAATCCGCTACCGTAAAATGCAATATTGCGATATTGATTTCCCGGCGCCAGTCGCTGAAGATCATCCAAAGTTGAGGCTTCTCCGCTGCCGCCGTGAGATGTGAACAGCATTAGAGTTTTTCCTCGAAGCTTCGTGTCTTGAAGAAACCTCTGAATTGGGTAACACAGATGTCCTCCCCACGTCGGAGATCCGATATAAATTACGTCATAGCTATCTAAATCTTTCTCAATCGGATAAATAGCCGGAAGAGTGTTTGCCGCACGCTCAGCTTTAAAGCGTTCGATTGTTGCGTCATAATCTGCCGGATAGGGAGAGGTGCTTTCGATTCTTATAGTTTCAGCTCCGGTTAGCTTCGCTAAAGTGTGTGCCAAAGTCTCCGTATGCCCAGATCTTGAATAAAAGACAATTAGACTTTTAAGATCTTTTCCAGCGGCGTAAGACGTAATCGAAGCGGAAAGAAAGCCCGTTAAGAAAGTTTGTAAGATACTTCTGCGATTCATTGATTTCTCCTTTGTGCTAGAAAGGTTGCTTTAATGCATACAAGGCCCACTCTTTAACTGTTTGTTCTGAATGTGCTAAATCGTCTCGGTTAATGGAAAGAGTCGGAAGAATTTTGGCATTCCGAGCGCACCGTCTAAGTTCTGCGCTTGTTCGAGCCAGTCCTCCTGTCCCATGAACGCAAAACGGAGCAATGATTTTTCCTTTAGTCGGAAGCATTTCCAGGAAACTGCAGACAGCCATCGGCAGCGTATAGCTCCAGTTAGGAAAGCCAAGAAAAAGGAAATCGAATTCAGGAAAAAGTTGTCGGCTGGATAATGCCGGACGATATTTACGCGTTTTTTCGTCAATGGCCTGGTCTAAGCATTCGTCGTAATTCACCGGATACGGCTCTTTGGCCAAAATAGGGAACACTTGTGCAGCAGTCGCCTCCCCTATCCACCTGGCCGCAATCGTAACTTGACCCGGAGCCTGTAGACTCGCACTCGTTGTTGCGTCGATGTCCGATGGTCTAATCTGTTCTTGGAACGTATTGTCATACCAGGAGTAATAGGCTACGAGAATCTTTCGTCCGGATCCCAAGACAATCGTTGGAAAAGCCGGTATAACTAATGCGGAAAGAATAAAGTGTCGCCTAAACATTGTTGGCCCTCCAAATTGGCAGTGTGTTCAAAAGAAGCCCAAAAAATACCGAGATAAACGGAACAAGGGTGACGAGAAAAAGTTCAGAATCATAATTTCGGAGCAAATCGACCATATTCATATCGAAGTCGCTGTATACAAAGTTCGGCAAACAATGCAAAGCGATGTATAAAGCTAGCATTCCCAAGGCAGCAAGACCGACTTTTACTATTCCTATTGCTTTGATCTTCTCTAGAGAAAGATGTACCCCAAAGTGAAAAAAAGAAAGTAAGAGAAAAACCATGCCCAGGCTATGATGCACGTCGATCATCAGTGCTTGTATTGTTTTGACTCTCAGCATAGGGAGGGCGTACCTGGAAAGAAGAGCTCCTGAGATCATCGTGAACAAAAATACAATCATTAAGGCAATTACAGAAAGGCTTTTAATCCTCAGGACCATGCCAAACCTCGGACAGACAGCAGAAAACCACCACTTCTGAGCCGCAGCGTGACACACGAAAACAGCGGCAGCAAAAAAGGCTAAATATTCATGCGCTTCTTCCTCGACCGCATTCATGCTCACGAGAAGCAGAATTAAAATCAGCATTGCGATTTTGAACATTACGAACCTCTTATTTCGTGAATTCAAAGACTTCGTAGGATTTAAGTTCGTTAAAAACAGACAGATCTGATGTGACTTTGCCCATTGGATAAACGGCCATACTCAAATGCGGCCGAGTACTTTGAGCATAGAAAATCGCAACTGTATCGTTTGTTGGGCAATAGGTTAAAGTGCCATCTTCAAAGGTGTACTGACCTTTAGAAACCGCATTGATTTTGCCGGGCATCGGTCCATAAAATTCCCGTCCGCCAAATTCTCCCATGCGTGCTTTCAGAGGAAGCTGCCGGTAAAACTCCATTGCCTCGGGAGTATTGTTCAGTTCTATGGTTAGATTTCTGCCTCCCACGGTGCATGAAATTTTTCTAAGAGAAGATGCCTGTGCATCCGGAGCAACGCGTTTTAACCAAGCAGAAACTCTAGTCGGAGCTGTATCTAAATCTGCTGAGGATAGTTGAAATCCATCCTTTTCAACTTGGCTTTGAGGCAAGAATCGGTTTAAGGAACCAAAAGCAGATGCACAGCCATAACCGTCATGAGTACAGAACGGAATCACACGCTTACCTTTAAGATCCTCTGTCGCCAAAAAGCTTACAACCGCTTGAGGAATTCTCATATTCCAGACTGGAAATCCTAAATAGATCGTGTCGTAAGGAGTTAAATCAGGTGCGGAAATGAGCTCTGGACTACTACCTCGGTTCTGTTCACTATGATTTCGTTCAATCGTTTCTTCAAAAGAATCCGGATACGGACTCTTCACTCTAATCGGATACACATCGCTTGAGTTGGTTTTGGCAATGATGTTAGCAACATAAGCTGATGAGCCGAGCTTGGAAGAAGGATGATAAGAGGCTTGAGTTACCGAGTCGACGGTTGGACTCACTGTATTCTCAAATTTAGAGAAATATACGACAGCAGTTTTGGCTTGTACCAAAGAACACATAAGAAGAGTCGTTAACGAGAGTACAACGGCTGAAGAGATACAAAGCTGTTTGTTCATGTCCATCACCTTTTAATTTGATAAACAAATTTTATAAATTCTCTTCTTTTATATCCAATACTTATTTATAATAGTATTTAATAAAATCTGTGCATGAATGGAACTTGAATATGGATTTACGTGTCCTCAGGTCTTTTATTACGATCTGCAAGCTCGGAAACATTACGAGAGCTTCCGAAGCGCTTTTTATTTCTCAACCGGCTTTAACTCGTCAGCTACAAGAATTAGAAGAAGAGGTTGGTACGAAACTGCTTAATCGAAGCACTCGCAACCTGACTTTGACTGAGAGCGGCTATCTCTTTTTACATCGGGCTGAAGAAATTCTTGCTCTTGCAAACCAAGCCAAACGCGAACTCTCTGAAAAAGGAGATTTTTTGCGAGGAATTGTTCGAATTGGAGTGGTGGAAACTTCGGCCATGGATTTTCTCACTGAGAAGATCGGAGAATTTACACGAGATTACCCGCACGTTTGCTTTGAAATTTACTCCGCCGACAGCGATGATTTAAAACGCTCTTTAGATGAAAACAAACTTGATATCTGCGTTCTCTTAGAACCGGTGGAAAGTGCCAAGTACATTCAAACTCCAATCCCGAGTAAGGATCGATGGGGTCTTGTAGTCAGAGAAATTGATATCTCTGAAGGAAAAACTCATTTTACTTATGAGGAAGTCAGCCAATTACCTCTCATCCTCCCAAGGCGCTATATCGTATTAGACGAAATCGCCAGTTGGCTTCATGTCCCTGAAAAAAAACTTAAGGTTGCGGCCTACCATAATTTACCTTCTAACGCACTTTCCATGGTGACGGCCGGCTTCGGTTCCCTTCTTTGCGTAGAAGGATCTTTCATCAATCGTGGAAAGCCTGGTCTGAAATTTCTTCCAGTAAAGCCTGAAAGAGCAGCAGGACATGTTGCTGTTAGAAAGAAAAACCGTTCTCTGTTCAAAGCCGCAGAATTCGTTTGGGAAATGCTGAAAAAATCAGGAAATTTTCCAGCGGCTTAAAATTTTTCGAGAAGAGGTTCCCGTCTTGACAATGCTCATTTTGTGCGCATAAGGAAAATCCGCAAGCTCCTGAAAGCCTGCGGATGGAATCTTGGTAGGCACAATTGGACTCGAACCAACGACCCCCACCATGTCAAGGTGATGCTCTAACCAGCTGAGCTATGTGCCTGAAGAGGTTTGAACTATACCAGTAGTTTTTTGACTTGGCAAGTCAAAATGAGAAATTTTTTCTAGACCGTTCATAACTATTTGTTTTATAATTAATGATTTTACATATTCTTGCATTTTAAGGATTGTATAACTGCATCTTTAAGAAATTTTTCGAGGTTTTGAGACAATATTTTCTATTGAATAAGCACAGACTCTACTCCTCCTCTTTTCTTCTCTAACTGTCGGCAGCAAGCCTGCTGTGCGACGGCGCTAAAAAGCCCGCGTAAAGCGGGCTGAAATTAATTCAGAAAATCGGATCCTATTTTCGGCGTGCACTTACCACGTTTTTAATTTCGCGAAGCGCATTCAAGGTTCTCTTCAAATCCTCCGAGTTCTTAATCTCAATAGTAAAGTTGAAATGCAAGTCTCCTTTGTTTCTCGAAGAGTTCATGGCAACTACCGGCTGCTTTTCCTTCGAAAATACTTCGGAAATATCCCTTAGCAAACCGACACGTTCAATGGCAATAATCAAAATCTCGACCGGGTAGCTTACATCGGTATCAGTTGTCCAAGACACTTCGATAAGTCTGTCATGGCCTTCATCATCAAGATTTCTGATATTGGGGCAGTCTGCGCGGTGTACTGTCACTCCCCGTCCTCTTGTCACGAATCCTACAATGGGATCCGGAGGAACCGGATGGCAGCATCTTGCTAATTGAGTCAGAAGAGAATCCACGCCGACAACGAGAACCTTTCCTTTATCGTGATGAGCTGTTTTCTTAGTTGTGGCGACCGTCTCTTCTTGTTTTTCCTCTACTCGCGGCGCCAGGACGTTTTCAATGGCTTTTTGACCTAATTCATCCTTACCTGCAGCTAAGCACAGCTCATCCACGCTGTCAAAGCCTAATTTCTTTGCCAGTTCTTCCAACTTAACCGCTGTTTTGCCTAAACGGGCAAGATCTTTGTCAATCTTTTCCCGGCCCGCAGTAATGGCTTGCTCCATTTCTTGAGCGTTAAACCATTGGCGCACCTTTGTACGGGAGCGAGGAGAAGCTACAAAGCCAAGTTCCGGGTTAAGCCAGTCTCTGCTAGGTGCCCCAACCTTCACGGTTATGATCTCAACCGTCTGACCGCTTTGAAGCTTCGTATTAAGCGGAACCATTACACCGTCAACCTTTGCTCCGCGACAACGGTGACCTAGCTCTGTATGAAGATGGTAGGCAAAATCAATCGGCGTACTGCCGGCAATCAAATCTAAGACCTTTCCCTGTGGAGTGAGCACATAAATATGCTCATCTTTAAGTTTGTCCGGAGTCGGAGTTTGCTGAACATCAGATTTCCAAGCCAACATTTGTCTGAGCCATGCCACTCGGTCTTCTTCATTTTCTCCGGCTTTTCGCTTAGAGCCTTCTTTATAGCGCCAGTGGGCTGCCACACCGAGCTCGGCGAACTCATGCATTGCGCGCGTACGAATCTGGATTTCCAAGGGCTTACCTTGCGAACCGACCACCACCGTATGCAAGGATTGATAGCCGTTTGGTTTTGGTTTGGCAATGTAATCGTCGAACTCTTTAGAGAGAACTTCGCTATTTTCTTGAATGAGAGAAAGTGTTTCATAGCACTTCTCAACGGAGTCAACAATGATTCGAACAGCCCTTACGTCATAAAGCTGCTCAAACTTCAGATTCTTCTTGCACATCTTCTTCCAAATGGAATAAATATGCTTAGGTCTGCCGCTGACGGAGGCTTGAATACCGTTCTTGACTAAAAGCTTTTGGATTCGTTTAACCGCCTCTTGAATGGAAGCAACTCTCTCCTCTCTTGTCTCTTCCAGAGCAGCTGCGATTTGAGCGAATTCTTTTGGTTTAGTAAAACGAAGAGAAAGATCTTCCAACTCCCATTTCATCTGCCAAATACCAAGCCTGTTAGCCAGCGGAGAATACAACGCTAATGTTTCAGCGCCATACTCTTCAGCGCCCGGAGCTTTAGTAGCTGCGAAATAACGAAGTGTTTGGAGTCTTGAGGCAAGTCTGAGAAGAACGACACGCAAATCTTGGCAAAGAGCAAGAAGGAGTCTTCTGACGGCTTCCGGCTGTTCGCTGATTTTTGCTTCACCTTCACGCGAACGTGCTTTTTCGCTCACATCCAAAACAACTTTGAGATTAGTAACCAGCTCACAAACGTGACGACCGAAATGTTTAGTCAGCCATTCTTTAGGATTTTTTAGCTGATCCCAGACAAAGAAAAGATAACCGGCAGCCAACAAATCATCATCGTCTCTAATTCCGCGAAGAATGTCGACTACGCCTTCTGCATGAGACATCACGGGCTCTCCCGTAAAAAGCACTTGCCCCTCGTAAAGCGGTTCAATGATTCTTCTGACTTCAGCCAGAGATAACGGAGGATTCGACTCTTCCATTTTATTTCCTACTTAAAATCTTTTATCAAAAACAGACCTGATACAGAACCTGTCTTCCTCATAATTCGGTCAATTCTAAATTAAGGCCAATTAGTTGTCGAAATCTTTTAAGAACCTCCAAATCAAAATCAATAAAAAAAGAACTCCACAGATCTTCACCTATGGAGCCATTTTCTTGTCAGCCGCCGAGTCTTATAGTGCGGCTTCCGCTGAAACTTGAACTAAGAAGGCAGGACTGGAAAGTTCGCATTGAGCCACTGTCCTTGCGGGCGTACTTCCGGGTGTCACCCATGCTTCCCATTCTTTGTTCATATCTTGAAGATCACCGATATTGGCCAGATAGACAAAAGCGCGAAGCAAGCGGCTTTTATCAGTTCCTGCTTCTTCAAGCAATCCATCAATTAAGGCCAAAACATTTTTAGTCTGCTGGCGCGCTGTGCGGGCAGCAGACAAGTCAACCTGCCCGGAAATATAGACGATGCCGCCATGTACAACAGCCTCGCTAAACCGGTTATTAACTCGAATACGCTTAATTTCGCTCATTTCTTTCTGACCGTTAGTTCTTGAAAGAATGGATCGGGGCAGGAATACGACCGCCTCTGTTGATGAAGTCTGCAGCAGTTCCTTGCTGGACCGGCATAATATCAGCTCCTCCGAGCAGTCCGCCAAACTCCGCTCTTTCGCCGACCGTCTTGCCCGGAACGGGAATCAACCGAACGGCGGTTGTCTTTGCGTTAATCATGCCGATTGCCGTTTCGTCAGCAATAATCGCCGAGATGATATCAGCCGGAGTCGAACCCGGAATAGCAATCATGTCCAGACCAACAGAGCATACGCAAGTCATGGCCTCTAACTTCTCAAGAGTGAGCTTGCCGCTGGAAGCTGCTGCAGCAATAGCAGCGTCTTCACTGACGGGAATAAAGGCACCGGACAAACCGCCGACTTGAGAAGAGGCGAACACGCCGCCCTTCTTAACAGCGTCATTGAGCATTGCCAACACAGCTGTAGAACCCGGAGCACCGATGGAACTTAAACCAACGCTTTGGAAAATTTCGCCGACAGAATCGCCGATAGCCGGAGTCGGTGCTAGAGAAAGATCGGCGACACCAAACGGAAGATTCATTCTTTGGGCGACTTCAGAACCGATAAGCTGACCTACTTTGGTCACTTTATAAGCAGTTGTTTTGATGATTTCCGCAATTTCGGAGATATTGAGATTTTCGCCTTCACGCTTTACTGCGCGATCAATAGCTTTCTTTACAACGCCCGGACCCGAGACGCCTACGCTGATAACGGCGTCTGCCTCGCCTACGCCGAGATAACCACCAGCCATGAACGGAACGTCCTGAGGAATATTGCAGAATACAACCAACTTGGCACAGCCTAAACCGTCACGATCCGCAGTAGCTTCAGCAACATCCAAAATTCTATGACCCATTAACTTCACGGCATCCATATTGATGCCGGCCCGTGTGCTTCCGACGTTAATGGAAGAGCAAACTCGGGATGTAGTAGCTAAAGCTTCGGGCAATGCATCGATAAGATTCCTTTCTCCCGGAGTAATGCCTTTTTCTACAAGGGCACCAAAGCCGCCTAAGAAATCAACGCCTGCCTCTTTGGCACAATCATCGAGAAGCTGGCAAGTTTTAACCATTTGGTCGCGGCTGAAGCCCGCACAGACTGTACCGATCGGAGAAATCGTAATTCTCTTGTTGACGACCGGTATTCCATATCTGTCTCCTACTTCATTGCAAGTAGAGACTAGGTTCTTAGCAAACTTATGAATCTTTGTGCGCACTTTAAAGGAGAAGGTGCCGAAGTCGTCGCTTATGCAGTCAAAAAGATTTAAACCCAAAGTGACGGTACGAACATCCAAGTGTTCGCTTCGCAGCATATCAATTGTCGATATAACTTCGCGTTCAGTAAGCATTTTTGTTCCTAATTATTCTTTAGATTGGTTAAGCGACAGAGACTCTGTGAATAGCTTCAAAAATTTGACGATGCTGCATGCTCAAAGAAACGCCTTGCTCTTTGGCTATGTCAGACAGGGTTTTGTGAAGGGCTCTTCTATCAATATCAAACGGGACGGTAATTTCAAATACCAACAATACTTTTTCAACACCGTCAAAACTGTCTTGATTAATAGAACGGAAGTTGTCGATATTAATTTTGCCTTCAAAGAAGATTCGGGTGAAAGCCTTGAGCAAACCTTTACCGTTTTTACCATCCACGGTCACGACAAACGGTTCGCCATCGGTATGGGAATCAGACCCTGCCTGATAGTCCAGCACGTCCACCCACATATTAAAACCGCGTTTTTCAAAAATTTTGACGATTTCGCTATGCACTTTCTCTTTAGAAACGTCCTTCGGCTTATTTACGATCATGATGGAAGAGAACTGATCGGCGACAGTTGTCTGGCTCATATCAACAAAATTGCAATTCAGTTTGCTGAGAGCTTCAGCTACGGAATAAACGACGCCGGCCCTATCCGGTCCCGCCACGGTCACTAGAATTTTGTCCACTTTATAAATCCTCTTTATTGGCTGTTGTGGATTATCACAAGACTGATTTTGTATATTAATTAAGAAGATAAGCCTATAAATCTTTTCAAGGTACTTTTTTGACAGCTCCGAGCGTCTTAAGTTTCGGGAATGCGTCAAAAGCATTTTGGGTTGTCTGCTCGGCAATTTCTTCCAAAGAAACCCCTCGGAGCTCGGCCGCCACTTCCGCATACATACGGATATCTCTCGGCATACTGTGGGCATCGTCCGGGTTTTCCGCTCTTCTTATGGAGGAAGGCATATCCGGACAGTCGGTTTCCAGAACCAAAACTTCTGCCGGAAGCGCCGAGAGGAGTTTTCTGATTCTGCAAGAACCGGAATAAGTGCATGCTCCCCCGTATCCAAGCTTTAAGCCTAAATTGATGAAAATCTTGGCTTGTTCCAAGCTTCCGTTAAAAGCATGGATTGCACCTCCGCAAATTCCGATGCGTCTAATATGCTTAGCCACAAGATCGATAGCTCCTCGGGCATGTACGCTGACGGGAAGCTGGTAGTCTCTCGCGAGCTTCAATTGGTCGGAAAATACCTTTTCTTGGAACTCCATGGGGATCTTGTCGGTGATAGTACCGTCTAAACCAATCTCACCGATTGCGCTAAGAGTAGAAGTGGCCAAGTGCCGCTCTACGAACTCTCTAATGAGATTATGCTCTGTACAATAGGTTTTAGGATTCAGAGACAGCGGATGAATACCGGCAGCATACCCGGCATTTATTAAAGCAGCGACAGTATGGGTCCGCAAAACACTCCGCCAGTCGCCTGCACAAATAAGCATTTGACAGACACCTGCATCAACGGCAAGTTCGACAGCCGAGGCGAGAGCTTGCCGAGACTTCGTAAATTCGTCAACAAATAAATGATTGTGGGAATCAACTAATCGAACCATCAGAAATTCTCCCGTCTTTCAGTCTTAAAATGCGATCGCATCTTCGAGCTAAATCCATATCATGGGTCACAATCACAACTGCCGTATGCTTCATCCTCGCTAACTTGAGAAGATAGTCAAAAACAGAGAGAGCCGTATCTTGATCCAAGTTGCCTGTCGGCTCATCTGCTAATAGACAAACCGGATCTCCCACGGTGGCTCTGGCAATCGCAACACGCTGTCTCTCCCCGCCTGACAACTGACTCGGTAAATGATCTTTACGATCGGCCAAGCCCATGACTTCTAATAGTTCATGAGCCTTATTCTCCGCATAATCCGTTTTATCTCTTCGGATACGCAAAGGCATGGAGATGTTTTCCAACGCCGTGAATTCCGGAAGCAGATGATGAAATTGATATACGAAACCCAGTTTTCTATTTCTGAGAATCGTCCTTTCTTTTTCTGTTAAATGTCCCAAATCTTCTCCGTCGATTGTGACGGAACCGCTATCAAACACATCCAAACCGCCTAGACACTGCAGCAAAGTAGATTTTCCGGAACCGGAGGTTCCGACAATTGCAACAATTTCACCGGCTCGAACCGATAGAGTCACTCCTTTAAGAACCTCTACCGTAGAATTTCCTTCCGTATAGGTTTTCTTTACATCAACAGCTTCAACTGCCAGTTTCTTATTCATATCTCAAAGCCTCCGCCGGTTGAATCCTTGCCGCACGCCAGCTCGGATAAATCGTTGCAGCCAAAGAGAGAAGAAACGAAAATACGGCAATCGGAACGATATCGTCAGCTCTCGGCTCGCTCGGCATATTGGAAATCAAGTAAATATCCTTAGGCAGGAACTGAACGTTAAACATCGCTTCAATAGTATTTACAATCGACTCGACGTTAAAAGCAATGAGTAACCCAAGTCCCACTCCGATTGCAACGCCTACAAAACCAATAAACATGCCTTGGATCATAAAAATTTTCATAATCGACCCTTGAGACGCTCCTTGGGTTCTGAGGATCGCGATGTCGCTGCGTTTTGAGTTAACCGTCATCACCAAAGAAGATACTAGGCCGAAAGCACCGACCAGAACGATGAGAAACAAGATAATACCCATCATTCTTTTTTCAACCTGAACGGCGGCAAACCAATTTCTGTTTTGTCTTGACCAATCAAAAGCGTAATACCCGTCTTGGAGCTGAGAATTCAAATTTTTGGCTACAGCAGGTGCTTCCTGCATATCTTTCAATTTAAGACGCAAGCCTGTGGGGCCTCCTGTGCGGTAAAGCGCGGCAGCATCATTTAGATTGATAAAGCTCATGGAGCTGTCATATTCATAATGACCGGAAGAAAACACACCGGAAACCGTAAACTGTTTCATTCTCGGAACCATTCCGGCAGGAGTGAACTGCCCTTGGGGAACCATCATAGAAATTTTGTCACCGGGAACGACGCCGAGGCTTCTAGCCAGATCCATTCCGATAGCGATATTAAAAGAGCCCGGTTTAAGGTCAGAGAGTTTGCCGACCTTCATCACGGTCGCCACATTGCTGACGGATTTCTCGG
Organism: Turicimonas sp. TL08; assembly: GCF_054660695.1. Lineage (NCBI taxonomy): Bacteria > Pseudomonadati > Pseudomonadota > Betaproteobacteria > Burkholderiales > Sutterellaceae > Turicimonas > Turicimonas sp. TL08. The sequence continues at coordinate 91,373 of NZ_BAAGDP010000011.1, read as the reverse complement.
CCTCCGGTTCAATACCGGTGACAGCTACACCTTTAATGTTGGCTCCGCTGCTGAGAAGTCCCTGGCTCCTAACATACGGTGCAGCACCGATAATTTCTTTATTTTTTGATTGAACTGTTTTTGCCAATGCCTGCCAATCCGAAATCGGAGCGGTTGTATGAACAATTTCTGCGTGCGGGAGAACGGAAAGCATTTTGTCGCGTACTTCTTTTTGGAACCCGTTCATAACCGACAAAACAACGATCAATGCCATCACACCGACAGCGATAGATAAAACCGACATCCCGGAAATAAAAGAAACGAATCCGTCCCGTCTGCTCCCGCGCATGGAAAAAGTGTAGCGAAGCCCTACGGCCCACTCAAAAGGGAGCTTTTTTATAAAAGAATTTTTCACAAAAATTTTCCATCTGTAGAGGTGAAGTCATTTTAACTTGCGGAAGGCTGCTATTAGAATGGCGGAATGTCTTCTTGTATATTTTTATTCCCAAACGCACTTCTTTCTGAAGAAGAACGGACCCAGTTGGGCAACGCCGCCGTTCCCGGCCCCCTTCGCGATATGTGCCAAGGATTCAGCGAACCCACGTGTTTTTCCGTTTTCGGAACTGAAGCTCTTCGAGGTACAGCCACTGATCAGTGGATATGGATGAATATTGCCAAAAAAGAGGACCTCATTCCTTACGCTCCTCTTCTTTGGGAAGGTTTCGGCGGACAAAGAATAGCCAAAGAGTTCTGGCAAGTCTCTCCCTACTATCTAGACGCCAAAGGCTACATTGAGGAAGCAGCGGAAGCTTTCGACTTAGATGAAGAGTGCTACCTACGAGATCTTCTGGCCCCTCTTGCCCGGAAATATAAGTTAGAAGTCCAAGTGCTGGACGGAAGGTTCTTTTTTGCAAGAAAAACCGCTTGGAAAATTGAAGTTTGTCCGTGGAAAGCTCAGCTGCATCAAAAACCCCAGCCGGTCTTCGGAGAGGACAAATCCGAGTTTGAAGCTATAAACAACGAAATTAAAAATCTTCTTCAAGGAAGCGAGCTTAATCAATACCGAAAAGAAAACAACCGTCAAGAAGTCCAGGGTTTATGGATAAGCGGCGGCGGATTTGACACTGCTATTAAAGACGTCTCCTTCACCCGAGTGGTTCAAACCAACTCAGTTCTTGTGAAAGGAATCTGCAAAGCTTGCGGAATTGCCAATAATTTCGTCACGGCCGAGGGCGCACCATGGCCGGCAGAATGTCCGGAAGGGGATCGCTTAAGCATCTGTACGGACTTTATGGATCCAGCCGTCAAGAAGGACAAGAGAAAATGGATTGATGCTTGGGAAAAAATTCGCAGACAGGTTGAGAACCATCTGGCTACTGCTAAAGGCCTCGAGAACCTGGAGTTGTTCAATCCTGTCTTTGTTGCCACCGACGGCCTTAGAGTCAGCACGATCACAAAATCATTGAAGAAATCATTTTTTCCTATGTTTGGGAAGAAGCAGGACTTCTCCGAGCAATGGATTTGTCCTAAGGATTAAAGGATGTCACTTTTCAGCGTTAGACGTTTTAACTCCGTTGTTGCAAACAGCTTAGCCAGTGCCGGCTATCCAGCGCCCGTAGCTCGGGCCCTTGCAGCAAGAGGGGTATGTCATGCACAAGATTTAAACGGAGAGATCAAAGATCTGCTTCCTCCGCATCTTATGAAGAACTGCGTTGAGGCCGGAAAACTATTAGCCCAATGCATTCTCGAAAAGAAAAAAATTATCATCGTAGGAGACTATGACTGCGACGGAGCTTCCGGCGTTGCAGTCGGTATTTTAGGTCTCAGACTTTTAGGAGCCGTGTTTCCCGACTTTCTGATTCCGGACAGAGAAAAAGACGGTTACGGCCTGTCTAAATTTCTCGTTGACCGCGCTTTAATGGAAAAAGCAGAGGTTCTTTTGACGGTTGATAACGGCATCTCATCAATTGAAGCGGTTAAATACGCCAAAGAAAAAGGTCTGACTGTTATTGTTACCGATCATCATCTTCCAGCCGATGCTCTGCCCGAGGCAGACTTTGTTGTGAATCCCAATCAGCACGGAGATGACTTTCCGAGCAAAGCACTCTGCGGCGCCGGTGTTATGTTCTATCTTCTTTTAGCGACTCGTAGTGCGCTTCGAGAAATGGGAGTTTATTCCCGTGTGCCTCAGCCAAATCTTTTAACTTTGATTGATTTGGTTGCCTTAGCCACGATTGCCGACGTTGTTCCGCTGGATCGAAACAACCGCATCATTGTTACCAAAGGCATTGAAAGAATTCGTCAGAACAAGCTGCAGTCAGGCCTATCAGCTCTGCTCAAAGTCGCGGGACGAAATTGTTTTGATATTTCTGCCACTGAACTGGCATTTTCCGTAGCTCCGAGAATCAACGCCGCCGGTCGTCTTTCCACTAATGACTTGGGCGTTTATTGTCTTATCAGCGCCGATGCGCCGACAGCATTTGATTTTGCGCAGAAACTAGAGGAACTCAATAAAGAGCGTAAAGTCAAAGAGCGCGAGATGCAGCAAGATGCACTCTCTTCTATCGGTACTTTAGATGATCCCGAAGCCCCTGCCATTTGTCTCTACGACCCTACTTGGCATTCCGGCATCGTCGGATTGGTTGCCTCGCGCATTAAAGACAGCTACTATCGGCCGACTATTGCTTTTGCCCCGAGTACGGAAGAAGGACGGGAAGGAGAAATTAAAGGATCAGGCAGGTCAATCAACGGCATTCATCTGAGGGACACTCTGGATCTCATCAACAAAAACCATCCCGGATTGATTCTCAAATTTGGAGGTCACTCTTTGGCGGCGGGTCTGACAATTAAAGAGAAAGATTTGCCGGTTTTTGAGAAAGCTTTCAAAAAGGCCGTTCTCAAGAATGCTCCTTCCGGAACGTTTGTTAAAAACACTTTAGTCGATGGAGAACTTGCGCCTTCAGACTTCACAATGTCAGTTGCAAACGCCATTGACAGTATTGTTTGGGGACCATCTTTTCCTGAACCGATTTTTGCTAATCGGTTTGTAGTTAAAAATCAAAAACTTCTCAAAGACACTCATCTGAAACTCGATTTAGAGATGGACGGGGTAGCCGTGTCCGCCATTTGGTTTAGAAGGAAGAAACCGCTGCCTGAAAGAGCTTATCTGGCTTACAAGATCTGTGTTAACCAATGGGCCGGCCGCAGAACTCTCCAGCTCGTTATTGAAGACATGGAAGACGAGGAAGAAAGACTTCTGTAGGAGTTGCCCGCACCTAAAACAAAACTCAAGACTGCTGAAAAGACATATAGGCTTTTCAGCAGTTTTTCTTCAGCCAACCTCCTTCTTCTAAGGATTCTTGTCTTCTTTTAGTTAGAGCCACGAATCTTTTCTTCAAAAAGATTTACTTTATCGGCACTGGTTTTAATGCCACAACGATGGCCTCTCTTTCATCCTACGTACGGCTGAGGAAACAAGCTAAAGGAAGTTTAATAGACCGAGATCTTAAGAGAGAGCCCCGTATCCCTAGAAAAGCACACCTCCAGAAAATTAACGCTAATAAAAGTTCAGAGAGTCAACAGATTGTTATAGCGCAGAAAGTTGAGAAAGTTTTATTAAAATCTCTTCTTATAACTATTAAAAATTGAGCCCTAATCTCATTGAAAGATTAGAGCTCCGGCATCGTAATGGACACTGAGGTACTCCATCCGATATTTGAACGCCTAAATACTACAAAGAAAAATGATGCGTTGAAAAATCTCCTTGATTAGTCGGATAACTTGGTAAAGATCCGGCTAATTAGATTCGGGATTAGGCTCCCTATTCAGAGTAGGGAGCCTTACTTTATGGTCTAGAACTTATAGACGACTTTTGCTGTTACACCGTTCCAATGCTGCTTGGAAGAGTACATGCCGTTGTAGTGGACACCAACTGAAATATTGCCCTTTTGGAAGTCAACACCCAGTTTTCCACCAATGCTAGTTCTATCCACAATACGTGTTTCAAGAGTATCGACTGCAGACAAGCCATTGGCCTTCACTTTAGTCTTATCCTTCACATCCCCGGCAGCAAGGATCAATGACAGATCTGCTTGCGGACGGATAGTCCAGTCGCTACGATTTCGGAAGTCACCTTGAACGCCGATACCTACCGGTATAGAAAGAATGTCCTGAGTATCCTTAGCTGTTCTAAAGACTTTCTGTCCCTGCACTTTAGTATCAAAACCTTTAGTCACGAGACGATCCCAGCGAAGTCCCACATGCGGAACAACATTCACACCATTATCAAAAGCGAACTTGTATTCAGCCTTAGCTCCTAAGGAGAAGACATCAGAATTTACTTTGGCCTTTACCTGACCGCCCATTTGCATGCCGGAAGCCAAATCCTGTCTTAAGTCATTTCTGAAATGGGTGTACGAGAAGTTGCCGAGAACATTCCATTTTTCGGTGTCGTAGCCACCGTATAAGCTTATGCCGTAGAAGTCAACATCATTCTTGGTCTTGGAATAATCTCCTCCGCGGCTCTTACTCTTACCTTTGCCTGCTGTGCCGGCAAGACCTATATGAGCCCCGTTTCCGAAACTACGGTCTGCACCGACTACGATGCCGCCAAGGTCAATATCCAAGCCGAAGGAGTTATTACCTGTGCCTGTCTTCTTGGAGTGAACGTCCATACCGTGGTTTCTCTGCATAATGCCGGAAACATCAACCCAAAGGTCAATATGATCATCTTCATGAAGTTTGACATTGTCTTCAAGTCTAACAGTGCGCATCAAGCTCAAATGGTCTTCAATACTTCTATTGAACAAACCGGCTCCTGTGTAAGAGACATTCTTCACACCTCCGATTAAGGCAATCTCTGCAGCGCTATTAATAGTTTTTGCCATTTCTGATTTATTCAGATAGGCTGTATCAGTTGCACGAGATAGGAACTGAATTGCAGGATTAGAACTGTTTGGATCCAGTTTTCCTGACACTTCTTCAATAATGTTCGGAATATCAACATCAGGTAATCCGCTAGGATTAAAGGTTGCGGCAACAACTACAGAATTGTTATCAGTATCTTCTCCCACGCGTTTAAGATTTAACAGAGCTGAACTTGCTTCAAGATTGGTATCAGCCCATGAATCGGCTCCGGCGTCAAGAGCTTTATCCGAAGCTGCAACCAAGTAAGAATTCCCCGCTTGTGCCCCGGCCACCTTAAGTTTCGCGGCGTCTTGAATGACGACACTGTCGGAACCGTGGATAATAGCTTCACTTACTCCTCTGGTTTGCAGTTCGGACATATGATCCACTGCTTTACCAATGACGTTGTTTTCTCCAACAGTCACGTTAGTTTGGGTCAATGTACTCACTTTAATAGCAGATTGCTTAATTGTCGCCGTACTTGCCAGATTAAGCTCACCTTGATTCAAAGCAAAGGTACCCGCACCATCGACACCTCCTTCAAGAGAAGTAGAGTGATGTGTGACTTGATCTGAACCTAAAGAAAGCTCGCCGGCATTATGAATATCATTAAGCTTGTCATTGGCCGTATTTCCCGCAAATACGGTTGTTCCTCCGAGTATTGTCTTTGCTTCGTTATAAATGGCACCACCGAGAGCTTTTCCTTTCTCAGCTATAGCCTTGTTTCCAATGAACTTATTGTCTCCGTTAATCACAAGAAGTCCTGAAGCCTTATCAAGAGAAACTTCAACGGTTGATGCCGGAGACTTATCTTCCTCATTTGTGTCAGTACTTTCTGGGTTTACTGTAGGTCGAACCTTTATTCGAGCCATTTCACCGGCCATATCGGCATCGCGAATCTTACTCTCAGCTGCAGTTAGGTTCTCGCCTACATCTTCATTATTAACAATTTGACTCTCGCTATTTCCGACAAATGCAATAGCACCGCCGTAAGCGTTTTGTCCTTTGGAAAGAGCCGTGTTATTAGAGAAAATATTTGTTCCTTGAACAAGTACTTCAACCGATGATCTAGTCGCAGCTTCCGAAGATACAGGTGTTCCTTCCTCGGCACGGTTTATCTTATAGCCGGAGCTAAGTTTTTCAGAGCTCTTAGAAGCAGAAGATGTGTTCAGAGCAAGTATCCTACCGGCATCGTTAGGAGTTGCATTTTCTGCTTTTGAATCAGAGTTCTCTTTATCGGTCGGCTCCTCTTTAGCTTTTTCAGCCACCTTCATGCCGATGCTTTCTAGATACAAAGCGCCGCCAAATGCATTGGATTGTGTAGATGAGGCAATGTTCTGGTCAAATGTGTTTTTACCTTCGATTATTAAAGTAGAGACAGATGTACCAGACCCTTGTTTCTGCAATCCTTGGATTTGGGTTCTCATTTTTTCAGATACAGCAAGACCTGCTGCATCATCTCCGGCTCTATTAACCGGCTTACCGCTGCTGGATACACTCTTTGCAGAGATCGATTGCGCTGATTGCTGCAAAATATCATTTTTGGTGTATTCAACCATTTCTTCTGCCATATCTGTATCTCTTATAGCAGAGCTAATCTGGCTGGAATTTCTCAGCGAAATTGCACCTCCGTGAGCTGTTCCTTTTTCTGAGTTAGCAGCATTTTTAACGAAATAATTTTCTCCGGTTATCGTTGCTTGAACCACTGAAATAGCAGGTGTTGATATTGTTAGACCAGCTGCATCATCCCCGGCACGGTTAATTTTGTATCCCGAGCTAAGCTTTTCGCTATTTTCAGATAGCCCATTTGTACTAATGTTCTTCTGAGAAGAAGCACTAGAAATTTCTTCAGCAATATCAGTATCACGAATATTACCTTCGGGAGAATCAAGTGACAGGACAACAGTCGGACTAACACCTGCACCGATTGAAATTGCACCGCCATGAGCCGCCCCTTCCTCTGAAGCTGCTCTGTTAGCAAGGAAAGTATTCTTACCTTCAACTACGACTGTAGTGAGATTACCGACAGCTGAACCTACGGTCATTCCTTGAGCTTGGTTGGAACCCAAGGCTGTAATGGTATGTTGAACGACCATACGGCTCGGGCCGCTTCTTAGTACGTCCTGAGCTGATTGGTTAGCTTGAGCAAGCATAGATTGTCCGGCTTGCGTCAATATATTGTTTTTAGAATATTGAGCCATCTCAGTTGCTGAGCCGGCCTCACTGCCAACATTAACTGAAATAGCTCCTCCAAATGCTCCGGCTTTTTTCGAGACGGAACTATTTGAAGCGAATACGTTTTCTCCAGTTACCGTTAATTTCCCAGAGGCAATTCCGGAGGCAGTGTTATCTGCTCTGTTGATTTTATGGCCGCTCGAAAGTTTCTCTGTTGCTTTTGCTTGCGTTGCCAAACCTCTTATTGTTGATTCAGCATCCTGGATATTTTCTGTATCTGTCTTAATGGATTCAACAGCTGCTCCCGGAGCTAAATTGAAAGAGATTGCACCACCATATGAAGCTTTCTCCTCTGAGGAAGAGATATTCTGATTAAATATGTTATTTCCTTGAACCATCAAATGCGGTTCAGAAGAGGAAGAAGAGACAACTTGTGAGCCGCCTGTAGGTTTAATGGCTGTTATGTTGTGTTGAACAACCATACGGCTCTGCAGCAAACTTAAAACACCTTGTGGTTGCTGGTTTGCTTGAGCAAGCATGCTATTTGCGATTGATCCTGCAGCAGCTGCGCCTGAGACTGAAAAAGCAATAGCTCCGCCATGAGAAACACCGGTCTTAGAAGTTGACTGATTTTCCTGGAACAGATTGCTTCCGCTGACTTGCATATAGGCGCTGTTGTTCGCAGCTGTTTCTAACGCATTATTAATAGCGGTTATGTTATGTTTGACAACCATTCTTGAACCCAGCAAGGAAAGTACTCCTTGAGGAGTGTCTCCTGAAGCTAGAGTCGTCACTCCGGATTGGCCGACAAACGAAATAGCACCGCCATGGGAAATTCCTTCATTCGAGGCAGACTCATTCTTTTCAAATCTATTTTGACCGTCAACCAGTAAGAAATGTGTACCAGGCAAATCCTTGGAAGTGCCGATAGACTCAGATGTCGTTGGAGCTTCGTCGGCTCCGGATTTTAATAGGTCAATTGCTCCCTGATTAGTTTGATTGGCTTGCGCCAACATTGACTGTGAGGCCTGGACTAGGAATGTGGCATTTCCACTCGTCCCTGCAAGGAAAGAAATAGCACCCCCATACGCTCCGCTCTTATCTGAATTCGCTTGATTTTCTGTAAAAAGGTTATCTCCCTGCACCATCATAAAGTTTGATGTGCTTGGCAACGAGCCCTCTAATTTTTCTTCAGTAGAAGAAGTTTCGCCTAGTAGCTGCAAAACCGCTTGTACAGTTGCGGGACTGCCCGAGGATGCACCTAAAAATGCGACAGCACCACCATGGGCGGCCCCATTAGAAGAGATCGATTTATTTCTGGAATAAGTATTCTTACCTGACACTGTCAGGTATTCCAATCCACCGGTGGATAAAACAAGCTCTCTTTCCTGAGATTCCTCTCCGGCTTGAAGCAGCTGAAGAACTGCTTGTCCTGCTTGAGGAGTCGCTCCAGAAGCAGCAAATCCTATCGCACCGCCATAAGCATGACCGTTTTCTGATTGAACTAGATTTTCATGAAAAGTATTCTCACCGGTTACTTCCAAACGATTCAGGCTCGGGGTTGCACTCACAACATGCTGGGATGAAACAGGTCCTCTGCTGAAGCCATTAAATTCAGGAAGAGTTGAGGTCCGCGCAACTGCCAGAGCTCCGCCGAGAGCTAAAGTTTTACCCTTTGCACTGTTCCCCTGGAATTTATTTTTCCCAGTCACCGTAAAATGATTTTGAGCATTGACCGTCTCGGAAATCTTCTTGACTGTTGAAGCTTGGTTGTTGCCCTGGTTAGTGTTTTGTTCTTGATCCCCATCATTTCCTGCATCGGAATCTGTTGAATTCCAAGCCGTCAGAAGAGCTGTATGACCAGTCAACATAGTTGAAGCCCCACCAACAGCCATTCCTTTTTCTGAGGAAATGCTATTGTTGGAAAATTCATTCTCGCCTGAAAGCGCCAAAGAATTAACTAAAGAATGAGTTAATTCCGGTTGTTTTCCCTCTGCATCGGATGACAATTTGTTAGGTACATAAGGAAAACTAGCTATACCCGATGAGAACAAAAGAGCTCCTCCAAGTACATGTCCGGTATTGGAAGAGACAGTATTACTGACAAACGAATTATTTTCAGCAGAAACTGAATTAACAAAAGTTAATCCTTCCTTGGTATAAGTGACATCGTTTGCTCGTCCTATCATCTCTGATGGAGAAAAAGCAACTGCTCCCCCGGCTGCTACATGGGTAACTTGACTGCCTTTGATTGGATCACTATTTTCTCCATGAGTTACAGAGTTCCCTTCAAAGGAATTATTCTTTAGAACGAGAATGTTCCCTGTCTCTGAAACATCTGCCAACCGAGAGTTGTACTCAATTGCTCCGCCGACAACGGAACCTGGAATAGAAGAAATTAAAGAATTATTCTTGAAACTTGAACCTTCAATAGAAGCTACGCTGTTCTCATACAGCATAATCAAACTGATACTGCTCCCCCCGGGATATATCTCTTTCTGAAGGATTTTGTTTTGATGAAACTGGGAGTTATATATTCCCAATGAACTACCGGGATTTGTAAGTATTGCCGGTTTTGCGAAGTCTGTTAAATTATTTAAAAAGGATCTGTCAAAAATATCGTATTGGACAAGTGATTCAGAGGTTGAGTCTTTTAGAAGGTCTCCTAAATCACCGGTAAAGCTATTACCCCCCCCAATGGCGGGATTCATGAGTGCTGCGCCAAGTGCTATGACTAATGGGCAAAGCACCATCTTATCGTTTTTCATACATTTCTCCAACGCATCTCTAATTTGGGATTGTTAAAAAATAAGCATTCGGATGAAACTCCGACGAGGCTAATCTAATATGTTTTGCATGGTATAACTATTAGAAATAACCCTCTGTAAACATAAAGATGGCCGTTAAGAAATCTGACCAATTCTCTGATTTTTATCAACAAGATTATTTATCCTCGTACACATGGAAAAAAGATTGACTTTAGTAGCCTTGTTGCTTTTAGGCATTGCATGCTCTCATATTGTGTCAAGTACTACGGCAGCAACTGTTTTGGCGGAAGCTAAACCGTTCATTCAAATTCAGAAGGATATTCAAATGCAAAAATATATCTTGCGGGAGGCTGTTTCTGGGGAGTGGAAGAATACTTTTCTCGCATTCCCGGAGTCGTCAATGCAGTATCTGGTTATGCAAACGGACAAACACCAAGCCCAACGTACCTTCAAGTCTGCAGCGGGCTCACAGGTCATGCAGAAACCGTCGAAGTCCTCTTTGATCCCAAGAAAGTCTCCTTGAAAACTTTGATCCAACAGTATTTACGCATTGTGGATCCTTACAGCCTCAACAGACAAGGCAACGACATCGGCACGCAATACAGAACCGGCATCTACTATACCGATGAAGCAGAAAAGCAGGTAATCAAGGAAGTACTGCAAAAAGCTGAAAAAGATTCTGATCGCAAATTTGTCATTGAGGTCGAACCAATTGCTAGTTTCTTTCCAGCTGAGGACTACCACCAAGATTATCTAAAAAAGAATCCGAACGGGTATTGCCACATCAACTTCGATTCACTTAAAGACTTACCTTTGCAAAAGTCGTCTTATGAAAAACCAAGCTTAGAAGAGATCAAGAAAAAATTAACACCCGAAGAGTATTACGTTACTCACAACTCAGGCACAGAAAAAGCATTCACCGGAAAGTATTGGAACAACAAAGAGCCGGGAATTTACGTAGATATCGTAACCGGAGAACCCCTTTTTCTCTCTTCCGACAAATTTGATTCCGGCTGCGGATGGCCTAGTTTTTCCAAACCGATAGAAGCCTCTGCCGTCACCAATCATCTCGACAGCAGCCACGGGATGCTCAGAACTGAAGTCAGAAGCAAAATCGGAAACTCTCACTTAGGGCATGTTTTTCCGGATGGTCCAAGAGATAAAGGAGGCTTGCGTTATTGCATCAACAGTGCAGCGCTGAGATTCATTCCACTTGAGGACATGGAGAAAGAAGGTTACGGCCAATACATCGATTTGATCAAAAAACCTCAGTAAAGGAGATCTAATCCACTTAAGCGCCGTCCATGCAGGTCTTTAGAAGCCTTTAGGCTCAAGGCCTGCATGAGAATATTTTCTCAAACTATTTGTTGCAACTTCAGGTGCTCTTGACTTGGTTCACCACCAGTAACTACTTGGTTATTTAGAAAATTTTTCGCAAGCCACCAGGCTCGATGTTGTTAAGGAAAAGCCGTTTTTAATGCCTATCATTGGTACAATGTCAGGTTCATTGAAAGTTGTACCACTCTTGATTTAATTGGAAAAACGAATGGATGTTGAACGCCTAAACCTTATTTCTTCCACTGCGGAAGATCTCTTATCCCGCGTAGAAGAACTTCGGGGGTATCTTTGACTTCGACGAGAAAGAAAGAAAACTAGAAGAAGTCAACCGTGAAATAGAAAATCCTGACCTTTGGAATAATCCTGAAAGAGCTCAGGAAATCAGCCAAGAAAAGAAACGATTAGAAGACATCGTCCTCGGTTTGAGAGACCTGCAAACCGGCTTAAAAGATTCCTTAGAACTTTTTGAATTGTCTCAAGCAGAAGATGATGAAGACACTCTGCTTGCGATCGAGCATGACGTCTGCGAGATGCGGAAAAAAGTTGAGCATCTCGAATTTCAACGTATGTTCAACCAAGATCACGATGAAGCCAATTGTTTCCTGGAAATTCAGGCCGGTGCCGGAGGTACCGAGGCTCAAGACTGGGCAAGCATGCTGGAAAGAATGTATCTCAAGTTCTCTGAACGTCAAGATTTCAAAGCAGAGCTCATTGAAGAGACTGAAGGCGATGTGGCCGGCATCAAAGGCTGCACAATCAAAATTACCGGCAATTATGCTTACGGCTGGCTCAGAACTGAAACCGGTATTCACCGCTTAGTCAGAAAGAGCCCGTTTGATTCAAACGCCAGAAGACATACCTCTTTTGCGTCCGTATTTGTGTACCCGGAAGTTGACGAATCTTTTGAAATTGACATCAATCCATCTGACCTTAGAATTGATACTTTCCGAGCTTCCGGTGCGGGCGGTCAGCATATTCAGAAGACAGACTCGGCCGTTCGAATCACACATATTCCGACAGGTATTGTTGCTGTTTGCCAAAATGGCCGAAGCCAGCATCAAAACAAAGCCGATGCGATGGCTGTTCTGAAATCTAAGCTCTACGAAGCTGAATTGAGAAAGCGCCAGGCCGTTCAGCAAGCGGTTGAAGACAGCAAGAGTGATATTTCTTGGGGCCATCAGATTCGCTCCTACGTGTTGGATCAGTCCCGCGTTAAAGACTTAAGAACCAATGTCGAAACAGGCAACACAACAGCTGTCCTGGACGGTGCTTTAGAACAGTTCATTGAAGCAAGTTTGAAGCAGGGAGTCTAAGATGTCGACACTAACCATCATCACCGGTGCCTCCAAGGGCTTAGGCAAGCAGCTGGCACTTCAATGCATGAAGGTAGGCGATACCGTTGCCACCATTGAGCGTCATCCGGACACTGAGCTTGTCGGAATCGCCAAAGAACGCGGCTGTGAGTTAATTCAGCTTCCCGTTGACTTAACAGATCTTAATTCCACAGTTTCGACCGTTTCCTGGCTGATTAACCAAGCCTCGCCGGAGCAATTCTCTTCTGTCAGGCTCATCAACAATGCCGGAGTTCTCGGACCTGTCGGACCGATTTCTGAGGCCTCTGCTCCTGACATCGATCACACGATCCGCATCAACTTTGAAGCACCGGTTCTTATTATTCAGAGATTTTTAGAATTAACCAAGAATTGGAAAGCGCCGAAGAGAATCATGAATATTTCTTCCGGCGCCGCTAGAAAAGACGTTCCGGGCTGGGCCATGTACTGTTCGACCAAAGCAGCCTTAGACAGATTTTCTTCTACCGTTTCCGAGGACGCCAAAATCCACGGAATCGAACTCAAGATTTCCTCCGTTGCTCCCGGCGTCGTTGACACCGGAATGCAAGAACAAATTCGTTCACTCTCTTCGGAAGATTTTCCGCAAGTCGAAAGATTTAAAACCCTCAAAGAAGAGAGTAAATTAACTTCGCCTGATAAGGCTGCCGCCAAACTTTTGGCCTATCTGGACAGCCCTGCTTTCGGACAAGAAACCATTACCGATATCAGAAACATTTCCTTCGAAGGATAAAAATGCAAAATCAAGAAAACGCAAAAGATCAAGTAGAGATCAAAGAGCAGGAAAACCACATTATCGAAGAGAGACTCGCCAAGTTAGACAAGCTTCGCCAGGCAGGTCCCGCTTATCCGAATGACTTCGAGAAAAAAGAAGAACTCGGCGATATTCGTGCCAAGTACGAAAACACTTCTGCACAAGAATTAGAAGCCAATCCGGTTGAAGTTCAAGTCGCCGGCCGCGTCATGTTGAAACGAGTTATGGGCAAAGCCAGCTTTGCTACAGTTAAAGACGTCAGCGGCACTATCCAGTTCTTCATCACTCTTGCAGAAGTTGGTCCTGAAACTTACGAACTCTTCAAGAAGACTATTGATATCGGTGATATCGTCGGTGCCAAAGGCACACTGTTCCGCACACAAAAAGGCGAACTCTCCGTCCGCGTCAAAGTTCTCAGACTTTTGACCAAGAACATCCGTCCGCTTCCTGACAAGTTCCATGGTCTGTCCGATCAAGAAATCCGTTATCGCCAAAGATACGTTGACCTGATCATGAACGAAGACACACGCAAGACATTCAGAATCCGCTCTAAAGCCATTGCCGCTACACGTCAGTTCATGATGGAACACCGCTTCATGGAAGTTGAAACTCCAATGCTTCATCCGATTCCGGGCGGAGCTTCTGCAAAGCCGTTCATTACTCATCACAATGCCCTCGATATGGACATGTACCTCCGTATCGCTCCCGAACTTTATTTGAAGAGATTGGTTGTCGGCGGTTTTGAACGTGTATTTGAATTGAATCGTTCCTTCCGTAATGAAGGTGTGGACGTTCGTCACAATCCTGAATTCACCATGATGGAATTCTATGCAGCCTACAAGGAATACCACTGGCTCATGGATTACACAGAAAAACTTCTCCGCTTTGTTGCCAACCAGACTATCGGCACAGAAATTATTCAGTATCAGGGTCAAACCATCGACCTTTCCAAGCCGTTTGATCGCCTGACAGCAAAAGACGCCGTTCTTAAATACTGCCCGCAGTACACAGCAGAAAATCTTGAAGACGCCGACTTCATGCACAAAGAACTGGAAAGACTCGGAGAGCCACAGAAGAAGAACGTTGGTATCGGCGCCCTTCAAATGGCCATGTTCGAAGCAACAACAGAAGCCAAATTGATTCAACCGACATACATCATTGACTATCCGGTTGAAATCTCTCCGTTAGCCCGCGCTTCCGACAAGAATCCGGAAATCACAGAACGCTTTGAACTTTTCATGGCCGGACGTGAAACAGCAAACGGCTTCAGCGAATTGAATGATCCTCAGGATCAGGCAGCTCGTTTCCAAGCTCAAGCAAAACTCAAAGCAGAAGGCGACGATGAAGCCATGTATTACGACGCTGACTATGTTCGCGCCCTTGAATACGGTCTTCCTCCGACAGGCGGCTGCGGTGTAGGTTTAGACAGATTCGTCATGCTCTTGACTGATTCTGCCAGCATCCGAGATGTTCTTCTCTTCCCACATATGCGTCCCGAGTCATAAAAATGCTGAGTAATTCTGCCAAAGATCTGTTGGTTAACCTTCTTACCACGCTTGGAAAACAAGCTGATGAAAAGGTTCCCGCAACAAGAATTCCTTTATTTTTAAACGATATTCTTGTCGGACATTTGAAGAGCAAAGAAGCCGTTTTTCTCAAGAAAACATTCCGTTTTATTGAGCTTGACGGACCGTGTTCCAGATGTCGGATTTTGGCAGATGATGCGCAGCAAGCTTCTAAAAGAATTGCTGCAATTTCTCAGATTTTTAAACAATCCGGTCTCGTCACAGCGTGGCGAGACGAGTTACTACCAGTGGTTTCTGTCAAAGACTTCGGCAGAACCACGGTATTAGCCGAAATTGAAAGAGCGATGGCCAGACCATTTGCTCTTTCAACCTTTGCCGTTCATCTAAATCCTTACACACAAGACGGCCGTCTATGGGTAGCTCAACGTTCATTTAAGAAGGCAATAAACCCGGGCTATTGGGATAATTGCGCTGCCGGCATGGTACCCATCGGCGAGACATTTCCGACAGCCATGGCACGAGAAAGCTGGGAGGAAGCCGGTATCGAAGAAGGCACTCTCCAATTTCATTTTCTAGAGCGCCATTTGATTTCCAGAGCAGTAACCGAAGGATGGATGTTCGAGCATACGATTATGTTCGATGCTGATGTTAGCGACAACTTTGTTCCTCACAATGTTGACGGAGAAGTCGAGAAATTCGAACTTTTAACACAGGAAGAAGTGATTCAAAGAGCTGCTGTCGGTGCATTCACATTTGAATCTTCTCTGTCTGTTCTATTATCAATTGCCAACAAGAACGGCCTTTCAGCCGATCTCTTTAACTATCAGAAGAGCTAAATCTTCTATCTTGGGATTAGGAATACTTTAATGCTTTCAATACATTACTTCCTACCTTAACGTAGTTTTCATATATCCTCGCAACGATGCCTTCTTATTTATACGGAGGAGCAACATATTCACGATCTGGAAATTCCATAGCAGTCGCTACACCTCTTCCTCTAATAAGTTGAGCGGAAGCGACATTGCTCAATGTAAACTTAAGAGTATCTTCCGGAAAGTTACCTCCACGAGTGTTATGTAAAGGAATTTCTTCTCCTTCGTGACGTAAAAAGGCACTAGGAATTCTCACAGACAGGCTCTGTCCGCTATCGTTATCTACTGTAAGAGTAATCCGTAAATTATCAGGGTCAAAAAAAGTGAAGCCTCGGGCAATTAGCGTTATCTTTTTGCGGATCTCTTCACCTACAAAGACATTCATATTTTGATTATTCTGACTGGAGGCCACGCAAATTTCATTTTTCCTGCAGTCTCTCATACCGACACCACCAATTATGAAAGGCACCTCAAAAGAAACGAAGCTTTCAAAACCTTCCTCTTTACATCCAAGATATTTGGCACCAGAAAAAATATAATTGACTTTTTGTTTGGCTTCCAAAACGGATGAACTTTCCATTTCTGTCGCCTCTTCCTTACAATCGGGAACTTCTATCGAAAGAGTTCCAGTACTCGGCTGAGGCTTTCCAAAAACTTGAGAATATTTCACGGGCAAATCAATCTCAGATTTACATCCAAGAAGAGCAAGAAAGATAATGGAAGATAGAAGTATTTTCTTCAAAATTAGACTCCTGATTGAGATTATTGAATAATTGATTGAGTTTGAATATCTTCTGCTGCAGCAAAAAATCTACCATCTAATAATGCTCCAAATCACCTCGGAGATTCAACATTGGTTATTATTTTTTCCACAAACAAAAACGGCCTTGCGGCCGCTTTTGTTTATGCCGGAAAGTCCAGTTGCTTCCCTAACTGCTTGAATTACTCAACTTCATCAAGCCACGCCATTAAGATCGCTTCAAGGATCTTTTCATTACTGGCCTCAGGATCATCTTCAAACCCGTCAAGTCCACAGATCATCTGATGCATCTGCGGAAAACCAAGCTTCAATGGATCCTGATCGGGATACTCATCCGCTAAAGCAATAGCAATATCTCTTGTATCAGACCACTTCATACTTAAAAAGCTTCCCTAGCGTGGTTTCTGGAGTACTTAGGAATCTCCACGGTAATGTCTTCATCGCCAACTGTTGTTTGGCAAGACAGTCTTGAATTAGACTTCAATCCCCAGGCCTGATCAAGCAAGTCTTCCTCATCGTCCTCAGCTGGAGCAAGGGTATCGAATCCTTTGTCGATATAGCAGTGGCAAGTTGTACATGCACAAGACAATTCGCAGGCGTGTTCAATTGGAACGCCGTTGTCCAATAAAGCACGAGCTAAGTTAGTACCTGCCGGTACTTCAAATTCCTTGCCATTAGGGCAAATAGTTTCATGGGGGAGAACTGTAATTTTTGGCATCTTTATACCTCGTAAACAGACTTACCCTGCAAAGCTGCAAGGATTGTTCGATTCATTCTGCGGGCAGCGAAATCTTCAGTCCCTTTAGAAAGGGCATTGATTGCTTTCTTAATGGCCTCAGTGTCATCTTGCTCCTTAACGCGAACAAGATCCTCAATTAAAGCGTCGATTTGAGAACGTTCCTCAGCATTAAGCAAGTCGGCATCAGTCTTTAAAGCGGACTCTGTAGATTCAAGCAAGCGGGCTGCTTCAACTTTCTGCTCACGCAATTCTCTCAGTTTCATATCCTCTTCGGCATGACCGTGAGAATCTTTAAGCATTCTAGTGATTTCATCCTCACTCAAACCATAGGACGGCTTAACTGAAACGGACGCTTCTGCTCCCGTGGTGTTTTCTCTTGCGGAAACTGAAAGAAGACCGTCGGCATCCACCTGGAAGGTAACGCGGATTCTTGCAGCTCCGGCAACCATCGGAGGAATTCCTCTAAGCGAGAATTTTGCCAAAGAACGGCAATCTTCGACCATGTCCCTTTCGCCTTGAACGACGTGAAAAGACATTGCTGTCTGACCGTCCTTGAAGGTTGTGAAATCTTGCGCCATGGCAACTGGAATTGCCGTATTTCTTGGAATGACTTTTTCTACCAGGCCGCCCATAGTTTCGATGCCGAGAGACAGCGGAGTAACGTCTAACAAAAGCCAATCTTCACCGGATTGATTGCCGGCAAGTAAGTTGGCCTGCATCGCAGCTCCAACCGCAACCACTTCATCCGGATCGATATCGGTTAAAGGCGGCTGATCAAAGTAGTTTTCTACCGCTTCACGAACATTTGGCATACGGGTTGAACCGCCAACTAAAACAACTCCTTTGATTTCGCTGCGTTTCAAGCCTGCATCTTTAAGAGTGTTTTTTGTCGTTTCAATGCATTTATTAACAAGATGAGCGGTGATAGCAGCAAAACCCTCTCTGGAAATAGTCAGATTAACAATCTTTCCGTCGCTCAAAGTTGCGTGAATAACTGCCCTTTCGTGAGTAGTCAAATGTTCTTTAGCTTGTTTGGCTTTTCCCAAGAGAAGACGTGAATCGGATTTGTTGAGGAAGGATAATCCAGCCTGTTCCAAAATCCAGCAATACAATCTTTGGTCGAAATCGTCGCCGCCTAACTGGCTATTGCCGCCGGTGGCAAGAACTTCAAACACTCCCTTGGACAAGCGCAGGATAGAGACGTCAAAAGTACCGCCTCCCAAGTCGAACACGATATAAAGACCTTCGGCTCCTTTATCAAGCCCGTAAGCTAATGCGGCAGCGGTTGGCTCGGCTAACAAACGCAGTACGTTTAATCCTGCCAATTTGGCGGCATCTTTGGTTGCTTGTCTTTGAGCATCATCGAAATAAGCCGGAACTGTTACGACAGCACCGACAAGTTCACCGCCTAACGCTTCTTCAGACCGTGATTTAAGCTTTTTAAGGATTTCTGCAGAAACTTCAACCGGGGATTTTTCCCCGTTTATCGTGCGAAGTCTAAGCATTCCTTCGCCATCTGTTAAATCGTAGGAGATATAAGAGCCCTCTTGT
This sequence comes from Turicimonas sp. TL08, assembly GCF_054660695.1. Lineage (NCBI taxonomy): Bacteria > Pseudomonadati > Pseudomonadota > Betaproteobacteria > Burkholderiales > Sutterellaceae > Turicimonas > Turicimonas sp. TL08. Next base: position 72,657 of record NZ_BAAGDP010000011.1, on the reverse strand, counting down.
CTGACTTCGTCAGCACTTCTGCCCATTAACCGCTTAACACTGGAAATTGTATTGAGAGGATCTTCCGATGACTTCAGTCTGGCTTCTTCACCGACTTCCACCTCCCCGTTTTCAAGATATCTAACAACGGAAGGAAGAAGCTTTTCTCCCTTTTCATCAACAAGTACTTCCGGTGAGCCATTACGCACGGTCGCCACTAAGGAATTGGTAGTTCCTAGGTCTATACCTACGGCTAACCGCTCCTCATGGGGAGCGGTTGACATACCGGGTTCGGAAATTTGCAATAAAGACATAAAGTTATTTCAAATCTTCTAATTGCCTTGCGAGGAACATTATTTTTTTAATGTTCTCACCGGCAGTTTTTGGATCTTTATCCTCGTCCAAAGAATGTTCGACTTTTTTCAGCAAGTCTTCTTTTTCCTCAGAGATTTCTTCTTTTAGCTGCTTCAGCCGGGCCTCATCATTTGCTTCTTTAGCTGTTGAGATTTCTTCGCGGCGAATCAGCTGATCCATTAAAAACTCTTCATTAATTGAGCCGCTGGATTCTTCATCCACCGGAGACCCCAAAAGCGCACAAACAAGTTTGGCTCTTTGGATGGGGTCTTTCAGAACGGAGTAGGCATCGTTCAAACGAGTTGACCACTGCTGAGCATTTCTCTTTTCAGCCTCAGAGGCAGATGCGAACCTGTCTGGATGCACCATTTTCTGAATCTGGAAGTATTTTTGTCCGAGTTCAGCTTCATCAATCTTGAAGCTCACGGGCATATTAAAAATTTGAAAAGCATTAAAAGCAGTCAACTCATCTCTCCTAAACTGAATTAAACGTGAAAGGATTTGCCGCAGCCGCAGCTTTCTTTCTCGTTCGGATTGGTGAACTTAAATCCGGAGTTCAGCCCCTCTTTCACGAAATCGATGTCTGTACCGTCAATGTAAACAAGGCTCTTCGGATCGACAATGACCTTGATTCCGTAAGACTCGAAAACATTGTCTTCAGGCTCTGCTGCATCAGCAAATTCAAGAGCGTAAGCCATGCCGGAGCATCCGCTGGTCTTCACGCCGACGCGAATCCCAATGCCCTTGCCGCGCTTTGTCAAGAACTTCTGAACGTGTTCAGCGGCTTTTTCAGTCAATGTCACTGCCATTATTTCTTTCCTAATTGTTCTTGTTTCTGACGGTAATCTTCTACGGCTGCCTTAATAGCATCCTCTGCAAGAATTGAGCAGTGGATTTTGACAGGAGGAAGTTCCAACTCTTCAGCAATAGCTGTATTTTTGAGCTGTTGGGCTTCTTCAAGGGTTTTACCTTTGATCAATTCGGTGACCAAAGAAGAAGAAGCGATGGCACTAGTGCAGCCGTAAGTTTTGAACTTAGCGTCTTCGATAACGCCTTGGTCATTGACTTTAATCTGGAGGCTAAGCACATCGCCGCAAGCAGGTGCGCCACGTGTTCCTGTTCCGACATTGGGATCATTTTTATCCAAACGTCCGACATTTCTCGGATGGTTGAAATGGTCCATTACTTTTTCGCTGTATTGCATTACTTCAATTCCTTATTAATGTTCTTTCCACTCGACTGACTTGAGATCTGTACCTTCTTTGTGCATTTCCCACAACGGAGAAAGCTCTCTTAATGCTGCTACATTTTCTTTGAAGAGCTTGATGGTGTAGTCGATTTCTTCTTCGGTTGTAAATCTGCCGATAGAGAAACGGATGGAGCTGTGGGCCAACTCATCATCGATTCCTAAGGCTTTCAGAACATAAGAAGGTTCCAAGCTGGCAGATGTGCAAGCGGATCCGGAAGAAACGGCAACGTCTTTGCAGCGAGCCATCAAAGCTTCGCCTTCAACGAACTCAAAACTCATATTCAAATTGAACGGAGCGCGATGTTCCATGCTACCGTTAACATGAACGGCTTCAATTTCAGAAAGGCCTTTGAGGAGCTTGTCGCGCAATTTTCTTTCTCTTTCGGCTTCCTGCTCTAATTCGAGACGGGCCAAACGATAAGCTTCGCCCATTCCGACGATCTGGTGAGTAGCAAGCGTACCGCTTCTCATACCTCTTTCATGGCCGCCGCCGTGAATGATAGCTTCGATTCTGGCGCGAGGCTTGCGGCGAACGTAAAGAGCTCCCATGCCTTTCGGACCGTAGACTTTGTGAGCGGACAAGCTCATCAAATCAATTTTGAGCTTTTCCATATCCAGAGGGATCTTACCGGCGGCCTGTGTGGCATCGCAGTGGAAGAGGATGCCTCTTTCACGGCACATTTCACCGATCTTTTCGATATCTTGGATAACACCGATTTCGTTGTTGACAGCCATAACGGAAACCAATGTTGTGTCAGGACGCATTGCTTTAGCGAGCTCGTCGAGGTCGATTAAACCGTCTTTGCCAACACCTAAGTAAGTAACTTCAAAACCTTCTCTTTCAAGCTCTCTCATGGAGTCAAGAACTGCCTTGTGTTCTGTCTTGACTGTGATTAAATGTTTGCCCTTATCCTTGTGGAATCTGGCTGCACCTTTGATAGCCAAATTATCGCTTTCTGTTGCACCGCTAGTCCAAACGATTTCTTTCGGATCGGCGTTGATCAATTTTGCAACTTCTGCACGGGCGTTTTCAACGGCTTCCTTTGCATCCCAACCGTAAGGATGGCTTGTACTAGCCGCATTACCGAAATGTTCATTCAGGTAGGGAATCATCTTCTCTACAACTCTTGGGTCAGTTGGAGTTGTTGCAGAGTAGTCAAGATAGATAGGGAATTTCATTATGGACTCCATTTATTTTTTAGAGCAATTAGATTTTGAAGGTTTAACAATCTTTACTTGTTGAATACCTTGATCCTTAAGCAGCTTCTTTTCCGCAAGATCTTTAAGAGAAATGCCATGGAGAAACTTTCGCATTTCTTCATTGAGGCTGTCCCATAAATCAAAGGTGATACATTCTCCCTGGCCGTCGCAACCGGCTCGAGACTTTGTACATTCGGAAGTTTTCAGGGTTGAATCTACGGCATCAAGGATCTCGTCAACTCGAATCTGATCGGAAGATTTAGCTAAGCGGTAGCCGCCTTTCGGGCCGCGATTGCCTTCAACCAAACCTGCCTTTCTCAGTTTTCCGAAAAGCTGTTCGAGATAGGACGGGGATAAGTGTCTTCTAGCACTTATTTCCGCTATAGTGACATGCTCCTGCGGGGCTTGGAGCGCAATATCAAGCATCGCAGTGACAGCAAATCTTCCTTTAGTAGTAAGCTTCATTATCCTATTCCGATTAATTTAGTCGGAAATATACTCTCATCAATTTCCGAGTGCAACTGTCGGAAATATTATTTTTCATCCTGAGCATGAGAACTTTGCTCGAATTTTTAATTATCAGATAAGTAAAACTGCTGGGATTCTTTCCAAGTGTTTGTTAAATAAACGAAACTATTTTGAGTCCAAAAAATAAATGAATTAGAAGCGATTATTCGAGAAAACGATTTTCTCATTCGAAAAGATGATGCTGTTGAGAAGATATTTAATGGTGAACAGGAAATCGTTGCCGGAAAGGTTTTGAGCAAGCAAGTTGTTAGGCGAAAGATTCCTCGGGATAAATCCCAGATACTAAAAAAGGACCTTTTCGGTCCTTTAGTAAGCGCGTAATTTTAGAAGTTTCTTGAAGGCGTGTACATAGAGGCTCTCTTCTTGACAACATCAAGTAGACCTTCACACGCATCTTCGCAATAATCCAACACTGTGTTGAAGCCTTCGTTGCCGCCATAGTACGGATCAGGAACAACAGCCGTGTCGTTTTCGCTCGCATAACGCATCAAGAGAGCCAATTTGTGCTTGTACATAGGAGGGCAAATCTGCTGCATTGCAGTAAGATTTTCCCAGTCCATAGCTAAAATGAAGTCGCATTCGCGGAAATCATCCACCGTTATTTGTCTGGCTTTAAGGTTGGAAAGATCATATCCGCGCTTCCTTCCTGCGATTTGAGCACGAACGTCCGGAGCCTCTCCGACGTGATAGCCATGAGTACCGGCAGAATCAACGATAACACGATCGCTCAAGCCAGCTTCACGGACCATTTTTTCAAAAACCGCTTCAGCAGTAGGGGAACGGCAAATATTTCCCATACAGACAAATAAAACTTTAACCATAATTAATTACGCCAATTTTTAATTTTTTTCTTCAAATCCAGCCAGTTACGTTAAAACAGGCACAGAAATCGCTCTTAAAAGGGACAATGCCTCTTTTAAGGCTGATATATAGTAAGCAAAATTATTGAAAAATAAAAGTATGTATTTTCCTATCTTGCGCTCTTTTGTGACGAAATTTTTTAGATTTTTTCATCAGAGTCGTGGCCGTCAGCACCAAAAACTTGTTTTTTCACGGTGCTTAGTTTGTCGCGAATAGCAGCAGCCTTCTCAAATTCCAAATTCTTAGCACACTCGAACATTTCTTTTTCCAGTTTTTTGATCTCTCTGGCCAGCTCTTTGGGATCCATTCTTTCCCAGTCCATCCCGTCAACAAGATTTGAAGCCGGATCATCAACCAGATCTTTGTAGACTCCATCAATAATGTCTTTGATTTCTTTCTTTACGCTCTTCGGCGTAATTCCGTGAGCCTTATTGAAGTCGCTTTGTTTCTTGCGTCTTCTTTCCGTTTCCTCCATAGCCAAACGCATGGAGTCGGTAATTTTATCGGCGTAAAGAATAGCTTTTCCTTCGACATTACGTGCTGCGCGGCCGATGGTTTGAATTAAAGATCGCTCACTGCGCAGGAACCCTTCTTTATCTGCATCCAAAATAGCCACAAGAGCGACCTCAGGAATATCCAAGCCTTCACGAAGCAAGTTAATGCCCACTAACACATCGAAAACGCCGGCACGCAAATCTCGGATGATCTCCACTCTTTCAACCGTGTCAATATCAGAGTGCAAGTAACGAACCTTAACTCCGTTATCTTCCAAGAACTCAGTCAGATCTTCTGCCATTTTCTTGGTAAGTGTCGTTATTAATATTCTTTGTCCTTTGGGCACCCGCTCTTTGATTTCAGCTAAAACATCATCCACCTGAGTGCCTGCCGGACGTACTTCTACTTCCGGATCGATCAAACCTGTCGGGCGAACCACTTGCTCAACAATCTGCGACGAATGTTCAGCCTCATATTTGGAAGGGGTAGCGGAAACAAAAATCGCCCTTCTCATCTTCCGTTCAAACTCATCAAATTTAAGCGGACGGTTGTCTCTAGCACTCGGCAGTCTGAAACCGTATTGAACAAGAGTGTCTTTTCTTGATGCGTCGCCTCGGTACATTCCCCCTATCTGACCCAACAAGACATGTGATTCATCAAAGAACATCAAGGCATCTTTCGGCAGATAATCAATTAACGTCGGAGGAGGTTCTCCCGGTAACGCACCCGATAAATGACGGCTGTAGTTCTCAATGCCTTTACAGAAACCGAGTTCATTTAGCATCTCGAGGTCGAACTGAGTTCTTTCTTTAATTCTCTGAGCTTCCAGCAGCTTTCCTTCGCTCAGAAATGTGGCTTCTCTTTCTTTAAGTTCTTCCTTAATCGTGTCAATAGCCCGAAGAATGTCATGGCGCGGTGTTACATAGTTAGAAGTCGGATAAATCGAGAAACGATCCACTTTATGTCTGACCTTCCCTGTCAGCGGATCGAAGAAATACATTTCCTCAATTTCATCATCAAAGAGCTGAATTCTCAATGCCAATTCCGAATGCTCGGCAGGGAATACATCGATAGTGTCGCCACGGACGCGGAACGTCCCTCGAGTGAAATCCATATCATTTCTCTGATATTGGATTCTGACCAAATGAGCAATCAAGTCACGCTGATCAATTCTTTGTCCGCGCTTTAAGATAAGCCGCATTTCCGTGTAGGACTCCGGTTTCCCGATACCGTAAATTGCACTGACGGTCGCCACAATAATGACGTCACGTCTTTCCAGCACACTCTTAGAAGCGGCCAAACGCATCTGTTCGATGTGCTCGTTAATTGAAGAATCTTTTTCAATAAAGAGGTCGCGCTGGGGAACGTAGGCTTCCGGCTGATAGTAATCGTAGTAGCTGACGAAATATTCAACGGCATTATTCGGGAAGAAATCTCTCATTTCCGAGTAGAGCTGTGCAGCCAAGGTTTTATTCGGAGCCATGATAAGGGTCGGCAGCCCTGTTTTGGCAATTACATTGGCCATGGTAAAAGTTTTACCGCTGCCGGTCACCCCTAATAGGGTCTGTGCCGCAAGTCCGTCTTCTACGCCTTCCACTAATTCTTTAATTGCCTGCGGTTGATCGCCTGCCGGCTCAAAAGGTTGGTGGAGTTCAAATGGGGAATTTGGATAACGAATAATATTTGCCAACTAACTTCTCCTAACTACTCGGATAATCCTATCACTTGCAGTCAATTCCAAAGAGTATAGATTTTCAATTTGAGATGAGAAAGATAATTTCCAGCGTTTCGGTAATCGCTTTAATGAAAAATATCAAAGAGAAGAACTCGACTGTATCATTCTTTCCACAACATATTGAAGTCATTAATTTCGTCTCTTTCCTCTTCATCGATTTTCCGCGACGGCCGTCCTGCCTTGTACCAAAAGAATTTAGTTAACAAAAAATTGTGAAATATTTCCTTGTCGACAAAATTCCCTGGGGACCTAACCCTAATACCTCTCTTTCAATTGACGTGTTAGGATGATCTCAGAACAAAGGAGGGGAAAAATGAAGAAAACTTTCTTGATCTTAGCCGCTGGTCTTTTCGTTTTTGGTACTGCAAACGCTAAATTCGTTCATCGCTGGGATGCAGACTCTCTTTCTAAAGGAAAGTTTGTACCGGTTAAAACAGCTTTCGTCAAAAAAGAAGTGAAAGTTGAAGGAATCCAGATAGAAAACAAACACATTCTGGTCAAGATCGACTACACAGGAAAAATCTTCACAGAACCGAGCCTTATCGCTAAAAATTAATTTGTCATAGAAGTTTTAAAAAGTTGGACCTGGGATTTCAAGTTCTCTTGGTCCAATTTTTTTGTACTTAAAACATCTGGACTTATTTGGTTGACATTGTCGTCATGTCACGCAACTGAGAAGGCTCATCCTTCTCCACCATTCTTTTTTCCATAGCGAAATCAACTTCAAAACAGACAGTGACACAAAGACCGCCTTACGGCGGCCTTTGCGTACCCTGGAGAATTGCTAAGTTAGGATTTATTAAGCTTCATTTTTACTGAACTTCGGTGCGATAAAGCCCCAGAGAGTCCAACCGAGGAATGTGGCTAAAGAACCCCAGAAAACTTCGTTGATGCCGGTGGAGAACAAAGCGTAGAAGCTGTAAACCGCACCGATGAAACCGATGAAGACATACACTTTAGCTTTGGTGACTTCAACATGAGCTGCCTTCATGATGACCGGCAGAGCTGCCATAGACAGGATGTAAGGCATGATGTTTGTCACAACGGCGAGGTCAACGAGTCTATTGAACTGCTTGAACAATTCCGGGCTGATTGTCATGAAGCAGAAGCCTGTTTGGACTGCAACAATAATCAGCATACCGAGAACCGGTGCTTCCCATTTGTTAACCTTAGCAAAGGCTTTCGGGAAGAAACCGTCAACTGCAGACTGCTGGAATACTTTAGCAATTGTGAACTGCCAGCCAAGAGTGGAGCCTGCACAAGACAGAACCAACATGAACATGACGATCTTACCGATTGTGGAGTTGAACATCATGGTAAATGTCAAACCGAACGGAGCATTAGATTTCACGAGTTCTGCGTTAGGAACGATACCGGCGATGATGTTGGTGGAAACAATGTAGATGATTGCCACACCAATCGTAGCAGCCAATACTGCGATTGGAACATTCTTTTCAGGATTGTCAACGGCGTCAGAGTTTGCACAAGCACTTTCCAATCCAAGGAAGGCCCACAAAGTCATGGAAATCGAAGCACCGACAGCGCTGAAGAACGGTTCGTTATGAGGGTTCCAAGCTTCGATGTACATTGTCGGGCTGAACCAGAACCAGCCGATAACGGACAAGCAAAGAACCGGGAGAATGGCACACCAAACTGCAACCGAGCTGAATTTGCCGGTAATAGAGGCACCGGCGAAGTTTGCTACTGTGCAAAGCCAAAGCACGACGATTGTAGAAATACATACGGCTACCGGGCTTAGTTCCATTTCCAGGAATTCGGCTCCATAACCGACACATGTAATAGCAATAGCGATATTAGCGAACAGCAAAGATACACCGTACGTGTAGTTTGCCATGAAGTTACCGGCCTTACCGAATGCGTATTCAGTATAGCCGCCCATACCTGGACGTTTACTGAACATTCCGCACTTAGCAAATGCATAAGCCAAGCACAAAGAACCTAAAGCGGTAATTAACCAAGAGAGGATTGAGATAGTTCCCACTTCTGCCAACTTTGTAGGAAGCATAACAATTCCGGAGCCCATCATGTTAATAGCAGTAAGCAGTGTCAACTGCGTGACGGACATCTTTGCACGATTTTCAGACATGATATTTTTTTATCCGAATAAGTAAGTTGATCCCCGGAGCCTCCCGGCTCCGGGCGTTGGAAGAAATTACGCTTTAGGCTGAGACAAGCGTTTTGCAACCTCTTCTTTGAGGACGTAGCAATAAACTCTCTTCTTGCCGTCTTCGTTCTTGAGGTATACACCCTGCAGCTCTGGAGCGAATCCAGGCATCCGGTTAATAGCTTCTTCCCATGCTAAGAAGTACTGCAGAACCGGACCACCCCAAACTTCGCCCGGGAAGCAGCAAAGAACTCCCGGTGGATAAGGAAGAGCTCCTTCAGCAGCGACTCTGTCTTCTGCCTGATCCATTGGAATGAGATCAGTTTGGCCGCGAAGGAAGGCAAAGTGAGCTTCTTGCGGATTAACAACAGATTTCGGGAAATAGTCAAAGCGGAACATTTGCTTTTGAATTTCCTTAATGTTTCTCTCTTTGTAGAAATCGTGCATTTCTTGGCAGAGCTGTCTGATTGTATAACCCTTGTAACGTTCTTCGTTGGCCTTGTAAACGCTTGGCAGAACATCTTCAAGAGCTGCATTTTCGTCAAGCAATCTTTCGAAGCGGGCAATCTGTGTAACTAGATGGTCCATCTTTTCTTTGTCTTCGGCAGGAGTCATCAAGAACAAAATGGAGTTCAAATCGTTCTTTTCAGGAATGATGCCGTTTTCACGCAAGTAGTTGGCCAAAATAGTTGCCGGAACACCGAACTCTTCGTATTCACCTGTTTCAGGATTGATACCCGGAGTTGTGAGCAAGAACTTGCATGGATCGACAATGTATTGATCCTGACCGTATCCTTCGAAGGCATGCCATTTTTCACCGGGACCGAACTTGAAGAAGTTCAGATCTGTAGCAATCTGTTCTGTCGGATAATCCTGCCATGGAGTTCCGTTAACCTTAGTAGGAATAAACGGCTTGATGTAGTGGCAAGTTGCCAATAGAAGTTTGCGAGCTTCAATAGTTGTTCTGACGCAATCGGCCCACAATCTTCTTCCTGCTTCACCTTCCTGCATCTTGGCATTAACGTCAAGAGCGGCAAAGAGAGGATAGAACGGGCTTGTAGAAGCGTGCATCATAAAGGCGTTGTTAACGACTTTATGAGGAATGTATCTGTCTTGACCCTTAATATGGGAGTCTTTCTTGTGAATCTGAGAAGTCTGTGAGAAACCTGCTTGCTGCTTATGAACGGACTGTGTAACGAAAATACCTGGGTCTTCCGGTCCCAAATCCAAAAGCAATGGAGAGCAGTCTCTCATCATTGGAATGAACTGTTCATAACCAACCCATGCGGAGTCAAACAGAATGTAATCGCAAAGATGGCCGATCTTGTCAACTACTTGACGGGCATTGTAAATAGTACCGTCATAAGTACCGAGCTGAATAACGGCAAGTCTAAACGGTCTCTTAGCATTTGCTTTTTCAGGAACTTTTTCGGCAACCAGCTTTCTTAAATAAGCTTCGTCAAAGCACTTTTCATCAATACCGCCAATGAATCCATAGGGGTTGCGTGCAGTTTCCAAATAAATCGGTGTTGCACCAGCCTGGAGAAGAGCACCGTGATTAATGGACTTATGGTTATTTCTATCGTAAAGAACCAAGTCTCCCGGTGTTAAACAAGCATTCAGCACAACCTTATTAGAAGCGGATGTACCGTTCAAAACGAAATAAGTCTTATCAGCGTTGTAAATCTTGGCAGCTGCTTTTTGAGATTCGCATGGAGCTCCTTCGTGAATCAAAAGGTCGCCCATAGAAACGTCTGCGTTGCAGAGGTCGGAACGGAAGATTTCTTCACCGAAGAAGTCATAAAAAGCGCGGCCTGCCGGATGACGGCGGAAATAAGAACCACCTTGGTGTCCCGGGCAGTCAAATTGTGCTTTACCCTGTCTTACATAGTGTGTAAGAGCCCCAAAGAACGGAGGAAGAACTTTGCTTTCGTATCCTCTAGCGGCTTCGTCGATTTGACGGCCATAGAGACGGCGGTTTGTTGGGTCGTCATTGATAACACCAACGATACGGCCGATCAATTCTTTAGGTGTTTCCTGATCGGAATCCATCATTAAGAAAATTGGAAGACCGAATGCAGTTGCATCAACTCTCTTCAATTTACCGTTACGGTAGTCGTCAAGGCTAATAACTACTGCAGAAACTTCAGTTAAATCAGCTGTGACAAGGTCTACAACTTCGCGTTCAACTTGAAGCATGTCTTTAATTTTCTGGGAAGCAGCAATTTTCATTTTATGCATAATAGTGTCCTCTGGTTTTATTACTTAAAGTAATAACTCCATCAAAAAATTTTTAAGCGAATTTTGTGCCCAAGTTTATGAACGGCAATAGTCGACCAATCTCTTCCCACTGAGAGATATAGAGAATCACAAACTTGAACTTAACCGGAAATGGTTAGGATCCAGGAGGGCTAAAAGCCGCTGGAGCAGAGGACTAGCGGCCCGTGCCGCTGAATTTATCGAATGAGAAGCAATCGCGCATTGAAAACTGCGTCAGATGACGAGTGCGGCGCATGCCTATGTTGAATAGGCACTTGCCGATGTTGAAGATGCACATGGCAGCACTCCTAATAAAATTAAGATTGTCTTAACAGACGTAGAGAAATCTATATATCTCTAAGATATTTGTCAATAAATTTTCTCAATTTGGGTTTGGTTTCATTCACCCCTGTTGCTTTTGTGGTCACACGTATTTTTGCTCTCTATCTCTCAGAAAATTGTCTTTCCTTTTCAATCAAAAAAATCTCTACATGTCAACGCTCCTATGAGCTACAAAAAAGCTCTCTTGATTCGGATTTCCATACAAATTTTGGATTAGTCTTATAAAGTTAAGTTTCAAATCTTCACAATTAGTAACTTTTTAAGGAAAAACGATGAGTACCTCTGTTTTTGATGTCGTTGAAATGGCTCCGGACGATCCTATTCTGGGATTAAACGAAGCGTTCAAAACTGACCCTCGTAAGGAAAAGGTTAATTTAAGTATTGGCGTCTACTGCACAGAGGAAGGAAAGGTTCCTTTACTTAAGGTAGTTGAGCAGACTGAAAAGAAACTTGCTGAAGCTGGTGAGCCTCATACTTATTTACCGATTTCCGGTATACCTGCCTTTACTTCAGGCGTTCAGAAATTAATCTTCGGGCCGGATTCCGAGGTTGTTAAGACTAAACGTGCTGCCACCGTTCAGTCTTTAGGCGGAACAGGTGCTCTTAAAGTCGGCGCCGATTTCTTGGCCACAGTCCTTAAGAATCCCGAAGCTGTCGTCAGTGCCCCAACTTGGCAAAACCACGTTGCCATCTTTGAATCCGCCGGTTTCAAAGTAGGTTCTTATCCTTATTATGATAAAAAGACAGGTGAAATCGACTTCCCTGCCATGCTTGAATGCCTCAAAGGCTTAAAGAAAGATACTGTTGTTATTCTTCATGCTTGCTGTCACAACCCGACCGGTGTTGATTTAACCCAAGAACAATGGGCACAAGTCGTTGACGTTTGCCGCGACAAAGGCCTCATTCCGTTCTTAGACATCGCCTACCAGGGATTTGGTGCAGGACTTAACGAAGACGCCGGCTCCATCAGACAGTTCGCTGATTCAGGCATTCCTTTCTTCGTCTCCAACTCCTTCTCTAAATCCTTCTCTCTCTACGGAGAAAGAATCGGCGCTCTCACAGTCGTTTGCAAATCCGAAGAAGAAGCTAAGAGAGTTAACTCCAAACTGAAGTCCGTCATTCGTGCAAACTACTCTAATCCACCTGCTCACGGCGCCAAGATTGTTTCTGCCGTCCTTAACGACCCGGTACTTCTTCAGCAGTGGCATGAAGATTTGAAAGGGATGCGCGAACGCATTAAAGAAATGCGTCACCTCCTGGCTGAAGCACTCAAGAAGGAAGGCGCAAAGGTTGACTTCTCCTTTATTGAGGATCAGAACGGGATGTTCTCCTTCTCTCGTTTGACACCTGAACAAGTTCAAAGACTTAAAGATGAATTCGGCGTTTATGCTGTCAAGTCCGGGCGTATCTGTGTGGCTTCTTTAAATAAGGCTAATGTGGACTACACTGCAAAGGCTATTAAAGAAGTGTTGTAAAAAAAGGACATCCTCGTAGAAAAACAAATTTTTTCTTATTTTTGATTTGCACGGAGAAAAAAACTCGTATATAGTTACGTTCTCATTGATTCCCCGATAGCTCAGTCGGTAGAGCGACGGACTGTTAATCCGCAGGTCGTTGGTTCAAGTCCAACTCGGGGAGCCAAAGATTAAAAATTGAAAAAGTTTCATTCCCCGATAGCTCAGTCGGTAGAGCGACGGACTGTTAATCCGCAGGTCGTTGGTTCAAGTCCAACTCGGGGAGCCAAGTTAAAAGCCCAAATTTCGGTTTGAGCTTTTTGTTTTTGAGGAAATTCCTTTGCTAGATTTTCTTCAAAAAATACCCGAGACCTCTCCGACGGCGCGTCCCAGCATCAGAGCCGCTGCTTTGCTTTCCTCATTTGCCACAATGTTTAGCTTAGAGAGCAGGTGAAATATTTTTCCAGTTGCATTTTTTCTCAACAAAAAATCTTCCTTTTTGGAGAGGAAGATTTTTTGGTCCTGGCAAAGGAAGAAATGTTAAGTTAAGGGAGCTAATACAGCTAGGGCGATATTTGCCAAAATAAAAAACGCTAAAGCCGATAAGTCGAGGTTGCGCCAGTTCGGAATAAATTTCTTGAAGGGAGCCAAGAACGGATAAGACAAGAAACTTGTGACTCTGTAAATCTGACCGGAAGGATTCACCCAAGAGAAAATGCAGAAAGCCAAAGCAATCCACATGGCCAGCTCAATTGCCCAATAAACAACAAGTACAGCCGAGCCCAAGATAAAGGGAAAAATACCGAAGGAGCCGCTTCCTACAAGCCAATGGAAGAATTGGTAGAGGACGGCAACGAGGTAGCAAACAAAAATTGAAGGCCAGTCAATGTTTCCTCTTCGTTTGATAAAAGTTGAAGCGGATCTAACTGCCCACTCGGTTAAAGAGTAGCAGAATGCGTACAAAGGATCGTTAGACGGCGTACACATAAAACGCATGTATGCGCGTAAAAGAAGCAAACATCCGAATGCGGAGCAAACTAATTTAAGCGTAAATAAAAATAAACCAAACATCTCTAACCTCCTCTCCTTCCCACAATGTTATTACAGTTTTGGTTCTCTGAGCATCGACGAATACTCTCAAAGAACTCTTTTACTTCACATACGGAAAGGAGATTATTCTGCCATTTTCACAAAGCCGTATCAGACGCAGCCAACTAAAACAAGGACCCGGATCAGTTTTTCGATTCGGAGCTATGTCGCTGTGTCCGGCCACGGCTTTAATAGGATATACATCTGCAATAGCATCCAGCAACGCTGCCAGCCTTTCATATTGAACACTTTCGAACTTGGTGTTATCCGTTCCTTCCAACTCAATACCGATGGAAAAGTCATTGCAGTTCTCTCTGCCTTGAAAACAAGATACTCCTGCATGCCAAGCCCGCTCCTTGCAAGAAACGTATTGCTTGAGTTCTCCGGTTCTTGAAATAAAGAAATGAGAAGACACTTTCAGATCTTTCAAGTCTTCGTACGAAGGATCTTTGTGACAGTCCAGACATCCCAGAAAAAGAGCGTCTACATCGCCCGTACCAAACTTTCCGGCGGGCAAACTGATGTTGTGAATAACGACTAAGTCGATCGACTGCTCCTCGGGTCTTTCATTGAAAAATGGCGACGGAAGAACTTGCGCTGAATCACACCAGCCTGAAGGACTAATTTTCATTATTCTTCGGTCCGGCAATCATATGCTGCTTGCAGCAGTAATAATGACCATCCTTATGAATAGCCTCGGCTTCATCCAAATACAACCCGCAATGGTCGCACTGAACCATTTTGTGACCCGGAGTCTTCGTGATGGGATGAGGAGCTCTGTCTTTCTGAGAGTTCTCTTGAATTTGCTTGACTCTCCACATCCTCCAGCCGAAATAAAGGGCGGCTGCGATAACTACGAAAAATAGAATTCTTCCCATAACGCCTTCTTACTGAATCACTTCCTGCACAAATCTAACACCGAAGTAGGAGAGCATGAGAAGCGTGAACCCAATAACGGTCCATCTGGCCGCAAAACGGCCTCTCCATCCCAAGAAGTGGTGTCCCAACAGGAGAATACCGAAAATCATCCACGCCATGATGGTCACAATCGTCTTGTGATCAAGACGGAAAGCTTGTCCGAAAAGTTCCTCTGAAAAAACCAATCCGAAAAGAATAGCAATGGTTAAGGCAATAAAACCGGCCCATATTAAACGGAAAAGAATTTTTTCCATCTCAATGACGCTCGGCATTCTTTCGAAAAGGCTCACCTTGCCTTCTTCCGGTTCGTCACTGAGCTTCTTTTGATGAAGTAAGTTATGAGCCGAAACCAGCAAAAGTGCTTGAACCAATGCCATTGTCATTAAGCTGTAAGCCAAAATAGCCAACAGTAGATGCATGCGGAAAGAGAAACTGGCAGTTTCCGGACCTAACGGCGTTCCCGGAAGAATGATAGGAAGCACCATCGAAACCGCGGCAAGCGGGAGAATGAAAATCAACATCGCTGAAATCTTTGAGAACAAGGTCTCAATCAGCAAGATCAGCGTGCATGTAAAGAGAGTGATAGAAAGTGCTAAAGCCAGACCGAAATGAGGAGTACCGTGAGTAAATAAGGCTTCGTAAATAAGAAAAGCCTGAATCATCAATCCGCCTACAATAACCGGCCGAATCCAAAAGGTATTTTCAGGAGTTTCTGCTTGAAAACTTTTGTAAATACCAAAGGCTGCCGCTAAATACAAAACAGCTGCAAGCACGTAAAATATGGCATAAATTGTCATCTATATGTCTCTTATTATTTGATGACTGTATTGTAAGGCGTAACCATTTAATTAGAATTAAATTCATGCTCGATTCACTGACACAAAGACTTAGCAAAGTTGTTAAGACCATCACAGGCCAGGCCCGCATTACGGAGTCCAACACCCAGGAAATGCTCCGGGAAGTTCGAATTGCCCTGCTTGAAGCAGATGTCGCCATCCCGGTCGTTCGAGATCTCATTAAGCGCATTAAGGAAAAAGCGCTGGGCGAAGAAGTCGTAGGTTCTTTAACTCCGGGGCAGGCTTTAGTCGGCATCGTTCATAAAGAACTCACTGAAGTTATCGGAGGCAGCGACACTCCGCAGCAAAGAGAACTTAATCTTGCCACTCAGCCTCCGGCCGTACTTTTATTGGCCGGCTTACAGGGTGCAGGTAAAACAACTACGGCAGGTAAGCTCGGCCGTTGGCTCGTCAAAGAAAAGAAAAAGAAAGTATTAGCGGTCTCCACCGACGTCTATCGCCCTGCCGCTATCGAACAGTTGAAGACGGTTTCTGCTCAGGCAGAGATTGATTTCTTCCCGAGCCAGCCGAACGAAAAGCCTTTAGATATTGCCGAAAGAGCTTTGGACTATGCCAAACGCCACTTCTACGATGTTCTGATCGTCGATACCGCCGGCCGCTTAGCTATCGATGAACAGATGATGAACGAAGTCTCTGATCTGGAGAAAAATCTTCATCCGATCGAAACCTTGTTCGTAGTTGATGCTATGGTCGGTCAGGATGCCATCAATACCGCAAAAGCCTTCGGTGAAAAGCTTCCGTTAACCGGCATCATCTTAACTAAGGTTGACGGCGATTCCAGAGGCGGCGCTGCCCTTTCCGTCCGATTTGTCACAGGCAAACCTATCAAGTTCATCGGTGTCGGTGAAAAACTCACCGGCTTCCAAAGATTCGAACCGGAAGCGATGGCAGGCAGAATCCTCGGCATGGGAGACATTGTCTCCTTGGTTGAAGACGTTAAAAATGCCGTCGATGTCCAAAAAGCTCAGAAGTTCGCTGAAAAAATCAAAAAAGGCGATGACTTCGACTTGGAAGACTTCAAAGAACAAATCGCACAGGTTAAAAATCTCGGAAGCTTCAGTTCTCTTATCGAAAAGCTTCCGGCTCAATTCGCTCAAGCTGCGGGCTCCATTGATGATGCGCAAGCTAATAAGATGGTTGCTCGTACCGAAGGCATCATCAACTCAATGACGCCGAAAGAAAGACGCAAGCCGGAAATCATCAAGGCCAGCAGAAAGAGAAGAATCGCCGCAGGTGCCGGTGTTAGTGTGCAGGAAGTCAATAAGCTGCTGAAACAATTTGAACAAAGCCGCGATATGATGAAAATGATGAAGAAAGGCGGCATGGCTAAGATGATGCGCGCCTTTAAGAGCTTCGGCGGCCGTTTCCCGGGCATGGGAGGCTTTTAAGCTTGGAAACGCAGGCTCTTAAAATTCTGGGGATTGACCCTGGCTTGAATCACACCGGTTACGGTGTGATTGCCTATCTGCCCGGAAAGATAACCTTAGTAGACTCCGGTGTACTTAACGTCCCGAAAGGCGAACTTTATGAGCGTCTGGCCTACATCTATAAAGGGTTAGCCGAGATAATTGAAAAAAATCAGCCTGCTGTTTCCGCTATCGAAAAAACTTTTTTGAATACAAATGCTCAGTCGAGTATGTTGCTGTCACACGCTCGCGGAGCGGCTATCTGCGCAGCAGCTGTTCAAGGTTTAGAGTGCCGTGAGTTCAGTACTCGAGAAATCAAGAAATCGGTTACGGGTTACGGCGCCGCTGAAAAACAACAAATCCAGGAAATGGTCGCTCGTCTCCTGCGCTGTGAGGATAAGAAATTCTCAGAGGATGAGGCGGACGCTATTGCGGCAGCGATCTGCTACGCAAATACAAAAATTATTCTTGGAATGCTTCCCGCACAGAAGAAACTTGGTGTCAGCGGCACTGCAGTTGCAAGAAAGGGATCGAGCTCCTCACGTGTCAGAGGACAATGGACAAAATTAGTCGGAGGATTGAAATAAATTGATCGCATCGTTGAATGGTAAGTTAAAAGAAAAGAACCCTCCTGAAGTGGTTGTTGAGTGCTGTGGTGTGGGTTATCAGGTCGATGTTCCGATGTCGACTTTCTACAATCTTCCTGAGATCGGAGAAACTGTCCAGTTATACACAGCTTTCATTGTCAGAGAAGATGCTCAGCTTCTGTTTGGCTTCTTGACCAAAGCTGAAAAGGCACTTTTTCTTCAGCTGTTAAAGGTCAGCGGCATTGGCCCCCGCACTGCTTTGGCCATGCTTTCCTCCATGTCCGTTGCCGATCTCGGGAACGCCATCGCCAATGGAGAAACCGCCTTACTGACCAAGATTCCGGGCATCGGCAAGAAAACTGCCGAGCGCCTTGTTCTTGAGTTAAAAGATAAAATCGTCGCATCCGGACCGGTTACAGCTCTAACTTCTTCTCAGGCGGATATTCTTTCTGCCTTAACGGCTCTCGGCTTCAACGAACGGGAAGCAAGGGCAGCCCTGAAGAATCTGCCTGAAGGAGTTGATACCTCTGAGGGTATCAGACTAGCCCTTGTCCAACTCGCAAAATAGATTCGTTAAAAGATGACAGAACAACAAGACAGAATCGTTTCCTCTGAGAAAGTATCCAAGGAAGACGTTGTCGACAAAGCCTTACGTCCCACGCGCTTAAAAGATTATGTCGGGCAAGACGCCATCCGTGAACAGCTGGAAATTTTTATTACTGCAGCAAAGAACCGCGGGGAGGCTCTCGATCACGTTTTATTATTCGGTCCTCCGGGCTTAGGCAAAACAACGCTCTCCAATATTATTGCTAATGAGTTAGGTGTGAATCTGCGTCAAACCTCAGGGCCGGTCCTGGAAAAGGCCGGTGACCTTGCGGCGATGCTGACCAGCTTAGAGCCGCATGATGTCTTGTTTATTGACGAAATTCACAGACTTTCTCCGGTAGTGGAAGAAATTCTTTATCCCGCCTTAGAAGACTTCAAGCTCGATATCATGATCGGGGAGGGGCCGGCGGCCCGCTCCATCAAAATCGACCTTCCCCATTTCACATTGGTAGGTGCCACAACACGAGCCGGCTCTCTGACAAAGCCTCTGAACGATCGTTTTGGAATCCGCTCTCAGCTTCAGTACTATTCTGCGCGAGATCTGACTTCCATTGTTCTTCGTTCCATGAAGCTTCTCAATATGCCGGCCAATGAAGAAGCCGCTGCTGAAATTGCGAAGCGTTCCCGCGGAACTCCGCGAATTGCCAACCGACTTCTCAGGCGCATCCGCGATTATTCGGAAGTACGCCACAACGGACAGTTATCCGCAGAAATTGCTAAAGCAGCTCTCACTATGCTGGAAGTCGACCCTATCGGGCTCGACAGCCTGGATTGCCAGTTCTTGCTGTCCATTATTGAAAAGTTCCAAGGCGGTCCCGTCGGCATTGAAAACTTGGCATCTTCCGTCGGAGAAGATTCCGAGACACTGCAAGATATGGTAGAACCATACCTTATCAAGGAAGGTTTTGTGCAGCGCACGCCTCGCGGAAGAATTGCAACCGCAAAGGCATACAGCCACTTTAACCTTACTAAGAACGTTCGTTCCTATTCTGATTTATTTGACAACTTATGAGCATTAATCCAAATTCCGAAGACGTCCAACTCAACAATCTGTTGAACGCAAATAAACCTTATACATTCTCGGTCAACCGCTCAACGCTTGTTGAACAGGCCAGACAAGTATGGAATGATGTTGCTGATTTAGAGGCCGATTTCTGTCCTGACAATTTTGCTCAGGCGTCCATTACCATGCATCCGGCCTACTCTTCACGAACAGATTTTCCGGACAAATTCCTTCAGCATTGCGGATTGTTCTGCGTCGGCACACGCAAAGTCTCTGTTTTCCCTCGCATCTCAATGATTTCCGATGACCCGCAGGAAGAAAACAGTATCGCTATTATCGTTTTAGCGAAGAGACAGACTTACCAAGCTCTTGCCGGACAGTTAGAAAAAATTGAAGAACCGAGTTTGGTCGGACAGCAATTCATGACGATAGAAAGCATCGAAGCCGTCACCGCTTACGATCGCATGAATGTACCTAATGACTACTTCACCAACATTTATTTAGTCGGGCTTTATGTTCGTCCCGGTATGACCGTAGACGAAAGCCGCAAGGAATTTGTCGAATATGCCAAGAAAAACGGCTTTGAAGTAAACCCTGACTTTAACTTTGAAAAAGACGGTCTTTACTACACTCTCATCAAAGGAGAGAGATATAAGCTGGACTGCATCTCTGAGAATCCCTTTGTTTCCTGCATTGAGGTACCTCCGTTAAAGGCTTAAAGTCTTTCTTCAGACATACTTTGACGCATTAAGGCGTAAAAAGAAAGTAGAGATCGTCCGTTCATCTTTGCGGATTGACGACTCTGCTTTTTTCTTATTTGGTTCAGCATCAACAGAAGTCTTTAAAAAGGTTTCTTTATGATTCACACGATTTACTGCAATGTTTACGAAGGGTTAGAAGCCGCTTTGGCAGAAAACGTCTTTCAAGACTTAGAAGCAATGGCTGGAGATCCATCTCGCATATTCGAGAAAATTGAAATTATCCCGGCTTCGTCGGCCATTGAAGACAGACTCGCTCGCAGTCTTGCAGATAAATTTTCTATTCTTCCGGGAATCAGATTTTGCTCAATTTTTGATTGGCTGAAACCTTTCATGGGTGCAACCTTCCGTCCCGGCTCCATCGGCACTTCGTTGGACTGGCAGATTTGGAATATCCTCAAAAACCCAAAATTCTTTGAAGAATTAAAAGCAGTAGTTCCAGAGACCTCCTATGCGCGGCTTGAGGCCTTTCTTCACCGTAACGCCGAGCCTGAACTCCGAAACATTAATCTGATTGAATTTTGTTATCAAATGAGCCGGCTTTATGCCACCTATGGCTCATTCCGCATGGACTGGTTATTAAATTGGATTGATGAGAAGTCTTTTCCTCTGCCCGCAGACAAAGCCCTCGCCATGAAGGAACAACCTGACTATTACTGGCAGAAAAATCTCTGGGAGAGAGTCGCCAAGGCTGGAAAGACAAAAGATCTTCACAACCTGTTAAAAATAAAAGATACTCTGCAGCACTTCCATTTCGAACCGAAAGACAAAGGGAAATCGCTTCATTTCTTCATGCCGTTTTCTCTGCCTCCGATACTTCTGCCTTTCTTGAAAGCTTTTGCGGAAGACAAAAATGCTCCTCAGCTCTGGCTTTACATAATGAATCCTTGTGCGGAGTATTGGTTTGAGTCCATGCCAATAGAACTGTTCGACTGGAGCAGCAAAGAGGATTGGGATGAAAAAGCTCAGAAGTTTCTTACTGCCAACAGTCCGTCTACCCGAGCGATGATCGATCGTTTGTATCGCTTCCTAAATGTGGATAACGGAGAAGTCATTGAGACGGATGCTATCGAGGAGCAAGAGGTTCCTAAACCGACTAAACCGGCGATTAAACGAAACCGGGCAAGAATCGAAGACTTAAGCAAAAAATTTGATCCCCTCTCGCCCGAATTAAAACTCTTCACTTCCGAAGATGTTCAGGCCTACTATTTCCAGCAGCCGCAGGACAGTTATCTGCACAAATTCCAGAACTCCATTCTATTTATGGACTCCTCAAAGCTGCCGACAGAAGCAGATCCTTCTGATGAGTCTTTAAAGGTATTTAAAGCTCCCTCTTTTCCACGAGAAATTGAAGGAGTAATCGATTGGATTCATTATCGGTTATCGTCCGAAAATAAAGACGGCGAGAAAAAGCTCAACCTCTCCGACATTGCCGTTATTGTTCCGGACATTGAAAAGGCAACACCTGCTATTGAAGCTGTAATGGGAGCATTGCCCAACAACCTTCGACTGCCTTATAAGATTATCGGCAATTCCATTGCAGATACTTACCTCTCTCTGGCAGCTATCTTAGGGTTTGGGAAATTATTAAACTCCCGATTCAATGCTGCAGATTTAGAAGAATGGCTTGAACTGCCGATTAACTTAGAAAGATGGGATCTTTCTCTCTCAGACATTTCCGTTTTATCTACCTGGCTCAAGGCAGCCGGATTCCGCTTCGGCTTATCTCAGGAGCATTTAAAAGATTTAAATCTGGATGCATCCGACGGAACATTAGATCAGGCCGTCGAGCGTCTGACCATGGGCTATTTCATTAACCCTATTGAGAAAAATACTTTCGGAGATGTTCTTCCTGTATTTGGAGATGAGAAAGGCGGTTTTGACTTAGTCACAGATGGTCGCGGCAAGCTCTTCAAAACGATTGTAGCTTTGTCCGAATCTTTAGAAGAGACAAGAAAAGAATTATTCCAGGACGGCGGTTTAAAGACGCCTCAAGAATGGCATGAAATCATTTCCGGTTGGCTGAATCAGTATTTCGTCACAAATGAAACCCCGCAGGAAATTCTCAGCTTCCGAAGCAGTCTACAAAGATTATCAGGCGCTATGCAGGAAGGCCTCGAGGAAGGGACAAAAGTTCCTTTTTCCGTTATCTGGAACGTTATCGAAACTCATCTGAGAAACACTCCAAGTCTTGCTCAACCCACTGGTTCCATTACCTTCTCGTCCGTACAGGAATTAAGAGGGTTGCCTTTTAAAGTTATCGCACTTTGCGGCTTTGATGAAAACAGCGGTTTCCCGGGCAGTTCTTCCCATCAAGAGTTCGACCTCATGGGAGTAGACCAGCTCAAGAGAAGAGCCGACAGAGACAGCCGAGAAGACAATAAAGCGAGATTTTTGGATATTCTTTTAGCTGCGAGAAAGAATTTAGTTATTTCTTATACGGTTGGAACAGATCCAGTAACCGAGACAAATCCTTCGAGCGTTGTTCAAAATTTCAAGAACTACTTCTTATCGAACGCTCTTACCGGAGAGAAGGGAAAGGACAAAGCGAAAGAACTATGGGAGTCTGTTGAAGTCAAACTTCCTCTGAATTCCTTCTCTGAAAAAAATTTTAAGAAGACTTCTTCACGTTCTTGGCTCAGTCCAAACTCCTCAATGCTCCAATCCATTTTGAAAGCAAGGAGCGCCAATTATTCTTTACCTCTTCCGGCTATCGGAGGAACTCCTATTCCCGATACCTGTCTGGGTCTATCTATCGTTCATAAAGGGAGCTTATCGGCCTCCGAGCTTATTAAGTTCCTCTCTGATCCGGATAAGTATGTGTTGAAGAAACACAAGCTCGATATTTATTCGGGACAAGAAGAAGAGGAATTTTCCTGGTTTGCTCCGAACGATGCGTTATCTCTCACCCTAAGGAAGCGGAAGTACTTGAGAGAATTAGAAGAAGGTTATAGTGATGATGAACTGACTCGTCAACGTTCATTAGATCCTTTAAATGGAATTAAAGATGTGCGTCTTTCAAGTACAAACGATGCATGGAGCAATGCAGAAGTTGTTCATGCCAAAAAACTTGAAAAAATTCATAAATTCAAACTCTTTCCGGTTACCGAGGGAATTGTTCTTAAATTTGATGAACCTTCTTGCAGAATCACGCAGGTCACGGATTCTCCGCTAGAGGTCTATACAGATCACCAAAATAGATATGTGATTTTTGATGACAATTCTTCAGCCAGCCAAACTGACAGGCTGGAACTTCGTGCGAATGTCTGGACAGCTGCAAAGAAACCAACCATGGTGATGAGTTTAGTAGCGGATCCGAAAACGGAAGCAGCGCAGGAAGACTATTTTCTTTTAGCTCTCGATCAGCTTCCGGATGTAATTTTCGAAGAAAATAAAGAAGATGTTAAGCAAATGGTGCGTCTCTTTGATCTTTCAAGGCGTTTTTCTCTCGGACTGACACAAGAAAAAACACAGACTCTCTTATGGACAGGATTTGATCATACTGCGGCCTGCGCGTGCTCAAAACCTATTTGGGCGAAACTATTTCCTAAGTCCAGAAATTCCAAGAAAACGGCAACGGACGTTGGCCGCTTTTTTGAGGAAGACATTGATGAACTTCAGCAGATCATCGAATCTCAGATTTTGAAGGAAGAAAGATGAAAACATTAAATGTCTTTGACCCCATTCATACTTCTCTTACAGAACCTATTCTGATTGAGGCTAGCGCCGGAACCGGGAAAACCTATTCTTTGATGCATCTTCTGCTCCGATTAATCGTTGAGAAGAGAATTGATATTGAAAGAATTCTCATTGTTACGTTTACGAAAAACGCAACTTCTGAGCTAAGAAACCGTCTCCAGCAGGCTCTTCTGAATATCTTAGAAATCTTTCAAAATGAAAGCAGTTGGAAGCAAGAATTAGACAAACTTGAAGATGAGACCTTAAAAAGCCAAATTGAATTATGGGTTCAAACCGGTGCAATTACTCCGGAGTCTATCCGTGAGACCGTGACCGAAGCTTTATCCAAAATCGAAGACGCTTCAATCTTTACCATCCATAGCTTTTGTCAAAGAATGGTAAAAGACTGCTCTTTCTCTTCCAGGTCAGACTCGGATGCGGAAATCGGAGATACTTCCGGCCTTATCTCTGAAGTGGTTGACACTTTTGTCAGGAAAGAAATAAAAAACGTAAACCTGATAGATCAAGTTGGCTTCCTAAAATACCCGGGGTTTTCAAAGATTTTAGAGAGAGTTTCAGCTTTGTCAGTGAGATCTCCCTGCTCGCAGTCCATTATCTTTGACAATACTATTTCTTTTAAACAGCATCTCGAAAAGTTTAGAGACGAAGCTCCTGCACTTCTTAAAAAGCTTAAAGCAGCAGCTAGAACTGTCACTTATGATGATCTCCTCGTGGAGATGGAGGCTAGACTTGATAATCCTGAATTCGTTAAAGCTGTAAGAGAGAAGTTTGATGCCGTCCTCATTGATGAGTTCCAGGATACGGACCCTCTTCAGTACACTATTTTCTCTGAACTATTTCTAAAAGCTCCGGAAAGGCAAATTCCGGTAGTATTCGTGGGCGATCCTAAACAATCTATCTACGGCTTCAGATCTGCCGATTTAGACACTTATTTGGATTCGAAGAAAGACATCAAGAATCACCTTTATCTGAAGAAAAACTTCCGTTCTACCCCGGGTCTCGTGGCCTCAATCAATACTTTCTTCGGCCTTAATTCTTCAGCTTCGGGCATCGGCAGCTTCTTAAACAGCAAAATTCAATACACAGATGTTGAATTCAACTCATCCAAACTTCCTCTTTTCGAGCGCACGTCCGATGGGAAATTTATTCCTCTCTCTTCCTTTGAAGTTTGGCGCTGGTCATCGCAAGAGATCGACCCCTCTAACGTCAATGTATTAGAAAAGTATGAAGATTTCTTTCTTGCCGAAAAAATCAAATCACTGTTGGAAAAAGATATAAGAGTGGGATCCAGCCTGCGTAAATTAAAACCCAGT
Source organism: Turicimonas sp. TL08 (assembly GCF_054660695.1). Lineage (NCBI taxonomy): Bacteria > Pseudomonadati > Pseudomonadota > Betaproteobacteria > Burkholderiales > Sutterellaceae > Turicimonas > Turicimonas sp. TL08. The sequence goes on along the minus strand of NZ_BAAGDP010000011.1, from coordinate 47,840 downwards.
GACATCGCAATTTTGGTTCGAAGAAGGAAAGATGCTGACGGACTCATGGAAGAGTTAACCAAGCGTCAGATCCGTTTTATTATTCAAAGCGACGAACGAGTTCTAGAGAGCCAAGAGGCTCAAGACATTGCAGCTATTTTGAGTGCAATGGAGAACCCTAAATCCTTGTCGGCAATGACGAAAGCCCGAGTAACCCCAATCTTCGGCCACTCTATAAAACTTATTGAAGAAGATGTCCAAGCAAGTTTGCTTGCACGTGAAAGAATCGAAAAAGCCAATGAGAGAGCAAAAAAATACGGTGTACTCGCTGCTTTTACAGAACTTTTTAAAGAATTCGAAGTTGAGGAACGCCTGCTGCCTCAAATTAACGGCCAAAGAGCATTAACAAACTATCGCCATATCCTTGAGCTTCTCCATGAAGAAAATAGAAAAATTAAAACTGTCTCAGGACTTTTGCGTTGGCTCGACCGAAAAGCCTCAGATGGTGCCGATCAAGAAACATTAAGGCTTGAGTCTGACTCTGATCTCGTCAGGATAGAGACCATTCACAAAAGTAAAGGACTTGAATATCCTGTGGTCATCCTTCCGAGAACTGTTTTTATGGCAGGGAAAAACGTAGTTTCTGAGGTAAATGAGATTGTTAATGGCGTTAAAGTTCGAAAATTTCTCGCCGAGGCAACCCAAATCCGTTCTTATTTAGAAGGTAAAAGCTATGCCTACGAGGAAGAACAAATGGAAAGGGTACGGTTGCTCTATGTTGCTATGACTCGGGCCTCCTCCTTGTTGGTACTTCCTATGTTTTTTAAACAGACCTCAAAATACTCAAAGCTAAAAGGAGAAAAGGAAACTTTCCCAGGTTTGCACGGAAATTACACCAAGTCCTCTACCCTCCAGGCTTTGACTGGCTCTTTTGAGCCGGATAAATATATCGGTCCCAAAACTCTGTTTAAAACCCTTGATGAAGAGTTAGAAAAAAACAATGTTCCCGTGAGAGATGCATTATTAGAAGGAACAAAAAAACTTTCCGACGACTTTATTATTCCGGACGATTATTCCGCTTCCTTAATTAGAAATTTCTCAACCCTGCTCTATCCGGATTTGATACCTTCGCCATCGCGTCAGGTTCAAACCAAAGAACTTACGGAAGAACTGACCGCCTCAGACCTATCGGTCGGTCAGGCGTATCCCATTTTCTCAGCAGAATGGATCCGGACAAGCTTCTCTGCTTTGTCCAGAGGTATCGAGGTTCTGCCTGAAGAATCTCCAGCCATAGACGAACTTCCTTCTAAAGATGAAATCGAAGAAGAAGTTCAAGTCATCGAAGCTCAAGATAATCTGCGTTTTAAAAACCCAAAACTTTCGGCAGCTGCATACGGAGATTTTCTGCACCGTTTGCTTGAAGAATTAGATTTCAGAACCGCAGATATAAGCAATCCTGAACGTGAAGATGTCTTAATTCCGTTCGTCAAAAATCGTCTTCTTTCCAATGCGATTGAGACAGAGGTTTCAGAAGGTGAGAGCCTAGAATCTGCAGTTGATGCCCATACGGCAGCTTTAGTCGAAATGATCACCGACGTGATGAACGTCAAAGGAATTCCCGGGCTGGAAAACTTTAGTCTGTCGCAGTTAGAGTCGGATAAGAAGATAGCTGAAATGGACTTCATTTTATCTAACCCGGCAATTTCGGAGGACAGCCATCGTCTTACCGGCAAACAGCTCGGAGAGACTCTACGCCGCTTGGATCCTCGATATCCCGGACTGAACTTAAGTGAAGAACAGATTAATGGTTATTTGATTGGTGCGATTGACCTAATCTTTTTCGCTAAAGGTAAGTTCTGGGTTATCGACTGGAAAAGTAATTTCCTAGACGAGAACCCGTCTAACTACACTAAGTCTCTCCTTGATCAGGCGATGGACAAAAAGCACTACAAACTTCAATATCTTCTTTATCTTGTAGTTCTTAAGCGATACCTGGAGACTCGGTTTAAAAGCAATGATGTGTATGACCTCATAGGAGGAGCCGCTTATTTCTTTTTACGCGGCATCAAGGCATCTAATCCTTCTCAGGGGATCTACTTCGATAGACCCAAAAAAGAAGTACTTGACTGCTTGGATGAAATCCTGCGGAACGGATACAGCGAAGAAATAGTTCAAAAATACGAAATCGAGCTCAAAGGAGGAAACCATGCAGAATGATTGGACACCCGAAGAAGCTGCTCTTCAAGGCATTAAAAACGCCCTTTATCGAGTTGCGGTTAGAAAAAATCCCTCTAAGGACGCCACACTTTTGAAGGACACTTTAGAGAAGTTCCTTCAGCTGTGGAAAATGGAAGAAGAAAAAGGAGGCGTATGTGTCGCCCTGTCTCCTACACAGGAAAAAGAACTCGGTGTCCACATAATGGAGGACTTCGGTCTGGCATATAACGTTTCGGGTTACAGCGGTAATCCTCATCGAAACTTCGGTATTCCTGCCGTCCCGTTTCTTATAGACAGAAGTGAAAAAAAGCAAACGAGAATCTATTCTCACACCAACTTCTTTCATGAAGCACTTCTAGGACGCAAGCTAATTCAATTGGCTTCCAGAAAGGTCGAAATCCGCCCAGAATCCAAAAAACTTGCCGACTACTTTCAAAGCCAGGACATTTATGACCGTCCTAACAAAGAGCAATTTCAGGCTATTCAAAAAGCTTTAAGCAATAATCTCAGCATCATTTCGGGAGGTCCGGGCACCGGCAAGACCTCGTCCGTTGTCCGAATTTTAGAAGCTCTCTTAGAGGGGCAGCCGGAAGCTAAAATCTATGTTACAGCGCCAACCGGTAAAGCAAAAAGCCGATTAATTGAAAGCTTAATTGAGAGGCCGAAGATTTTCCCGAACGTTGATCGAGCTTATAAAGATAACCGGCTTCTGGCAAATACCATCCATATGTGGCTTAGCTCGCCTACGGATGAAGGAAGCCGTCCTGATGAGACGCATTGTTTAGAGTGCGATATTCTCGTCATCGATGAAGCTTCCATGATCGACAGTGAGATCGCATTCAACTTATTCAATGTTATCGATACTAAGAAAACCAGAGTCATTATCCTTGGCGATATGTACCAGCTGGCTGCGGTCGGACCAGGTGCGGTGTACGCCGACATCTCTTCTCCCGACAATGCTCTTAAAGACATTCTGACAGAGTTAAAAGAAAGCCATCGATTCAAAGGAAGCTCCGGAATCGGATCTTTATCAAAACTCATCAATCAAAATACCGAAGACGAGGAGCACCAAATTTCTGAAATTCTTCGTCTTCTAAACAATCACGGCCCCTTTGTTAAGAAGACTGGCGATGCAGGTTCAGCCACAACCGAGGATATTTTTCTCAGCACTGACTTAAAGCTGAATCCGAAAACGGCCTTAACTTCGGAAGCTGAAAAATGGATTGCAGAGAACATGGGCCGATATTCGGATTCCGTTCAAAATATTCTTTTATCTGAGAATGTTGTAGAAGAAAAAGAATTAGAAAACTTATGGCATGTGCTCAATTCTTTCAAGCCTATTGCCGCCGTGAGAAAAGGCCCCATGAGCGTTCAAGCAGTCAATAATTACTGTCAAAAGTTACTGCTTTCAAGGCTGCACTGTCCGGATAACTCTTCTGAGTTTTATCCGGGAAAAGTAATTATTGTCAGAAAAAATGACCTCTCCTTAGGAGTTTCCAACGGAGATATTGCAATTATTTTTGAAGATAAAGAAATTCCCGGGCAATGGAATGCTTACATCGGCGATACTAAAAAGATTTTGAAGGCTCAGCTGCTGCCGGAGTACGACGTTGGCTTCTGCATCACTGTCCATCAGTCTCAAGGTTCCGGATACGACAATATTGGTGTATTTATGCCGTTCATCGACGGAGATAATGCAGAAAACACGCAAGCAATCGGACTGGCAACCAGAGAGCTTCTTTATACGGCGGTGACCAGAGCAAAAACATCTTGTTGGATTTTCAGCAGTATTGAAGTCCTTTCTCGTTCCATTCGTACGCGAACTAAGAGAAACGGGGGTTTAGCTTACAGATTGAAGGAGTTTTCGACAACGGCGGCTAAACCTCTTGTTACTGAAAATCTACTGCTGGATCTTTGAGTCCTTTGCTAGTTCCCCTTCGATTCCTCCTTTCTGTAAATAGGTGCACCGAGCTGTGCACCTATTCTCTAGATTTACCGCCTCGGCAATGCTCATTTAAGAAATATGACTGCTGCCACTTTGCCTTAACTTTCTATCAGGACGTACTTTTGAACAGCGTTTTCCAAGATTAGACAGAACGAGCAGAATTTATATGCTCTAATTCATAAATCTTCCAGCGGAATTGACGTCATCAGTTATAATCGTTATTCTCAGCAAGAATAACGACAACCTAGGAGGAATCGGAAACTCTCCGCTTGATAACTGAGCATGATTTTCTTTGATATTGATAAGACACTCGGGACCAACAAGTTCACTTTTCAGGCAACGCTGACGCGACCTGTCACAACTGTTGTTGGAAAAAGCGGAGCAGGAAAATCCACGCTTGCTCTTCTGATTGCCGGCCTTTCCTCTCCCGATAAAGGACGCATTCAGGTTGAGGATACGATCTTTTTCGATTCTGAGAAAGGAATCAACTTACCGTGTGAAAAAAGAGGCATCGGGATGGTATTCCAAAATCACCGCCTCTTTCCTCATTTCACTGCAGAAGAAAATATGCGGTTTCCTCTCAGTCACTGCAATAGAAAATCCATAGTGAAGTTTGACGAACTCGTCGATCTACTTGATCTTGGGAGCCTTCTTAAAAGAAAGCTAGGTGAGCTGTCTGGAGGCGAGGCTCAAAGGGTCTCTCTCGGGCGAGCTATTTTGGCAAGCGAACAACTTTTAATTCTTGATGAACCTCTAAGTAGCCTTGATATCGTCAGAAAAAAGGAACTTCTGGAATACATCGGAAGAATTCCACGTGTTCTCAGAATTCCTATCCTCTATATCACCCACAGTCCCAACGAGGCCAAAAAAGTTGGCGACGAATCACTTTTTATCAATGCCGGGCAAATTGAAGCAATTGGTTCGCCCGAAGAAATTTTTCAAAAACTTCAGAATCTAGGAGACCAAAATGAAATTTAACACTCTCATGATTGCAGCTGCCTTTCTTTGCACCAGTGCTTATGCCGAAGTGAGCATCACAACCGGCGCAGGTTACATACCAATGAGCAAGGAACTTGCAAAGGCCTACCAACAGGCAACCGGTCAGAAAGCGGTAGAAAACTACGGAGGCAACATTGGTCAGATGTTGGCACAGGTTGCCGCTGGCAACGGCGTCAATATCGTAATTTCTGATCTCGGTACTCTCAAACGCATTAAATCTCCGGTTCAATTCTCAAAGATTCAAAAGCTTGGCAATACTCCTCTTGTTTTTATCTGGAAGAAAGGAAGCGCTATTACAGGACCGCAGGACCTTACTACCGACAAAGTCAAGACCTTTGCCTATCCCGATCCCAAAGCAGCTATATACGGCCGTGCAGCTAAAGAATATCTTGACGGATTAAACATCCCTTCTCTTAAAGACAAAACCATGCAGATTGCTTCTGTTCCTCAGGTCATGGCCTATGTGAGCAAAGGTGAGGTAGACGCTGGCTTCCTCAATCGCACGGCCGCCAGACAAGGAAAAGATAAAATCGGCGGAAGCGTTGAAATCACCCAAGGTTACGCACCGATTGAAATGGTTGCTGCAGTTGTAAAAGGTCAGGAAAACGATAAAGATGTTCAGGCATTCCTGAATTTCTTGAATTCTGAAGGAGCCAAGAAGATTCTCGTCAAACACGGCATCGATAAATAACTCACATGACCGCAGAAGAACTCTCCTTTCCAATTTACCTAACGCTGAAAGTTTGCGGATTCAGTTTTGTATTGTTTCTGCTTGTGGGAACCCCTTTGGCTTTTTGGTTCGCCAGAAGCCGGCACAACATCGTCAAAGCCGCGGAATTCTTAGTGACGCTTCCGTTGGTTTTCCCGCCTATTGCGCTTGGTTACTTGCTCCTCTTAGTACTAGGTACACAAAGTCCGCTAGGAGGGTTCTTCAATGAGATTTTCGGGATTAAATTGATCTTTTCTCAAACCGGAATTGTGCTTGCAGCATTCATCGCCGGCCTCCCGCTTTTCATCCGTCCAGTTCAAAGTGCTCTCAAGAGCGTGAATCTAAAAGAAATCGAGGATGCAGCTCGACTTTGCGGAGCCCCACCTCTCAAGTATTTCGTTTTCATCACACTGCCGATCATCCGCAACAGCATTGCAGCAGGTCTTCTTCTCGGCCTTGCGCGTGCGTCCGGAGAAGTGGGAATCACGATGATGCTTGGAGGTAATATTTCCGACCGAACGAACACTCTTTCGTTGGAAATCTTCAATTCCGTTTCGAGAGGAGACTTTGAAACCGCGACTTTTCTCTGTCTTCTTCTTGCCGGATTCGCCTGTTTTATATATGTCGCTTTGTACCTTGTCCAATCTAAAGAGGTTATTTAATGTTTTATCTTTCCGATGCTTTTATCGACAATGTGCTCACTGAAGATATTCCTTTGAATGACTGCACCACAGAGTCTCTTGGGATATCAAAAGAACCGGGTCGTCTGCGCTGCTATCCGAAAAAAGACGGTGTCGTAAGCGGAGTTACTATGGCAGCTCGTCTCTTAGAAAAGGCAGGAATGAAGGTCCTTTTACAGGCTGAAGACGGCGAAATCAGAAAAGCTAGAGAAGTCGTGCTGGAAGCTACAGGTAAAGCAGACCAAATCCATGCAGTCTACAAAACCGCTCAGAATGTGATGGAATACTCATCCGGCATTTCGGGCCGTGTACGAGCTATGGTCGAAGCCGCAAGAAAAGTTAATCCTAATGTTATGGTTGCCGTAACAAGAAAACACTTTCCGGGAACCAAGAAAATATCTCTAAGTGCCGCGCTTGCCGGAGGAGCCATCGTGCATCGAGCAGGTCTCTCCGAATCGATTCTGATTTTTGATCAACATCGGGTGTTTTCTCAAGACTTTGAAGAGGATTTTCGGAGAGCCAAAATTCATGAGCCGGAAAAGAAACTGGCTGTAGAGGCTGACAATTACGAAGATGCAATGAAATTTGCAGAATACGGTGCCGATATTGTTCAGTGCGAAAGATTCGATTTTCCGACATTGGCTAAGTTTGTCACGGAAGCTAAGAAACGTTTTCCAAATCTCGTTATCAACGCTGCCGGCGGAATAAACGCAGATAATGCTGCAGAAGCTGCGGCAACCGGTGTAGATGTATTAGTCACTTCCTGGGTTTACTTTGGAAAACCGTTTGATATCAAGATGGAAATTACAGCTTGCCGATAAGACGAGCAATTGCGCTCATAAGACCAAAAGGTTCAGAAATAGCCTTCAAACCACTAAAAGGTCTGAAGGCTATTTCATTAATTAGGTTGGAAGGAGGTATGAGTTGCAAAGTTACTGTTTTATCCTCCACCTCGTTAATTTAAGAGAACTAGATAGCACCGGTGCCGAATTTTTCAGTGAAGATGTGCTCCTTGGCAACGTTGGCCTTTTCCAAGGCTTGAGTTGCATCCTTCATGAAATCAACAGGACCGCAGACTAGATATTCTGTATTCGGTTTTACTAAGGAAGTGAAGAAGGCCTCGTCCGGACGACCGGATTTAGAAGTAACGCATGTCACTAATTCAACAGGTCCGGATTTGGATAAAGCTTCGACTTCATCGAAAAGCGGGTAGTCTTTTTTCTCTTTGCAGATATGAACGAAAGTAACCTGACGTTGAGGATTATGAGCTACAGCCTCCTTCAGCATTGCAAGCATCGGCGTGATACCGATACCGGCACTGATCAAACAAAGCGGATTATTGCCTTCCGGAACATTGAACTCGCCTGTCGGGAAAGAAACTTCGACCAAGTCACCCTGGTTAATATCCTGATGCAATGCGTTGGAAACCATACCGGCAGGAGAATTATCTTCAGCGACGATCTTCTTAACGGAGATACGCAAAGAATGCTTCGTAGCATCAGTAACTGTGTACTGGCGGGGCTGAATCAGATTTTCTTTCTTGACGTAAACACGGACTGACACGTATTGACCAGCCTTTACCTTCGGCATCTTGCCGTGATCAACCGGGACCAATGTGAAGCTGGTAACTTCATCAGTTTCAGTTTTTTTTTCTTCGACTTTGAAGAATCTCCAGCCTGACCAGCCGCCTTCTTCATTAGCGTGCTTGTCGTACAAAGCTTTTTCAGCATCGATCAGAACATTGGCCAACTGCCCGTATGCTGCAGCCCAAGCATCAATCAATTCCGGAGTTGCAGCCTCACCGAGGACTTCTCTAATAGATGCCAAAAGATGTTTTCCAACGATTGGATAATGTTCTGCGCGAATACCGACAGAAACATGCTTATTGGCAATGTGTTTGACAGCGTTCAAAAGTACGCCCAAATTTTCAATATTTTCTGCGTAAGCAAGAACAGCCCCGGCCAAAGCTTGTTGCTGAGCGCCTACTCTTTGGTGACCTTGATTAAAAACCTGCATCAGCTCCGGATTATGACTGAGCATCCTCTTGTAAAAGTGAGAAGTAAGAGCGACTCCGTGTTCTCTAAGGACCGGTACAGTAGCTTTAACGAGTGCAATTTGTTCTTGTGTAAGCATAGAATTCCTCTAGTAGGTTATGATTTTCTAATGGTAAACCAGAACCTTTTTGCTACCCTTAAAAAATTGTTAAGAGCGTTACTTGTCACTTCACAGGTAGAAACATATGCAGGAACCTCCCAATTCGCATATTGAAAAAGGTTATCCCACGCTTGGCCTGAAGTGAGGTACTGCTTCAAGGAGTTTCTGAGTATAAGAATGCGCTGGAGAATTTAAAACCTGAGAGGCTGGTCCTGTCTCTACAATTTCACCCGACTTCATCACCACAATCTCGTCCGATAGATATTGGACAACACCAAAGTTATGCGTGATAAACAGATAAGAAAGCCCACGCTCTTTCTGGATATCATTCAAAAGATTCAAAATTTGTGCCTGAACGGAAACGTCTAAGGCTGACGTAGGTTCATCACAAATCAATAACTCCGGTTCCACGACAAGGGCCCTGGCTATCGCAAGACGCTGTCTCTGTCCTCCTGAGAACTCATGCGGATAACGATAAAGAGAGTCGGTCCTTAAACCGCATTTCTTCAGCATCTCGGCAATTCGGTCTAAGTTTTCACCGCGGGTGTGCTCCGGATGAAGACTTTCCAGCCCTTCTAAAAGCACTTCTTGAACTCTCATTCGAGGATTCAAACTCGAGAAAGGATCCTGGAAAACAATCTGCATTTTTTTACGCAGTGTTTTCAGTTCCTGTTCATTGACCGCACCGAGATCGACGCCCTCTAACCTGGCCTCACCGGAAATGAATGCTTGCCCTCTCAACAGCTGCAGCACACCTCTGGCCACAGTAGTCTTGCCGCTGCCGCTTTCCCCGACAAGTGCCGTGGTCAGACCTTTCTTCACAGCGAAATTAACGTCTTTAACAGCCTTGAAATAAGACTTCTTTTTAAAGATAGAGCCTCTGTTCGGAAACCAAACGTTGTAGTTTTGAAGCTCAAGGACCGCCGGCCTTTTCTCCAACCTTGTTTCTACTGCAGAAGCCGGCAAAGGCAGTACAACTTTTTCCTCAATAGGGAATAAGCAGCGAACTCGATGACCGGCTAAATCGTGCAATTTAACCGTTTGTGTTTTGCACTCTTCCCTTGCCTCAGAACAGCGCTCAGCAAAGCGGCAGCCTTTAAAGTCAGTGGTAAGCGGCGGAACAACCCCGGGAATAGCATCAAGCCGTTCAGTTTTGCGCTTTCCGTCTGGAAGAGCGCGCAGCAAAGTTCTTGCATATGGATGGAAAGGTCTTTTAAAGAAACTTTTGGCCTCTGCTTCTTCAACCATTTCTCCGGCATACATTAGCCCGACTTTATCGGCAACCTGCGCCACCACAGCTAAATCGTGAGAAATTAAGAGAATTCCTATTCCTTCCGAATCTCTAATTTCTTTTAAAAGATTCAAGATCTGTGCCTGAATAGTCACATCCAAGGCGGTTGTGGGTTCGTCAGCAATTAAGAAACCGGGCTCGGCCGCTAAGGCAAGAGCAATCATCACTCTTTGCTTCTGACCTCCGCTGATTTCATGCGGGAACATATCTATTCTTTTTTCCGGCTCCGGTATTCCGACTTTGTTCAGCCAATCCAACACTTTGCTTTTAGCACTTTGCCCACGCAAAGAAGTGTGAAGATAAATCGTTTCAAGGATTTGATCTCCGATTGTCATGACAGGGTTCAACGACAGCCCGGGCTCTTGAAAAATTAGACTAATCTTGCTCGCACGAATATGTCTCATCATGGATTCGGGCAACCCCATGATTTCAGTCCCGTCAACGGTCACAACACCGGATGACACTCGGCCCGTCTCCGGCAACAACCGCAAAAGAGAGAGCGCCGTCATTGACTTTCCGCAGCCGGATTCTCCCACGAGAGCGTAGATTTCTCTCGGAGCAATAGTCAGACTTAAGTCATCAACGGCCCTGATGGTTCCTTCTTGGGTTTCAATCTCGGTGACGATATTTTTGACTTCCAGCATTACTTGTCTCTCTTTCTTTTCAAAGCCAAACGCGGGTCAAAGGCATCTCTTACCACTGACGCAAACAAATTAGCTGATAAAACCAGCGTCAGCATAAAAGTAAACGAAGCCGCCAAGTTCCACCAAACGACCGGACTGCGGGAGAGCTCAAGTCTTCCTGCATTAATCATCGAACCAAAACTATGCGTCGTCGGATCAACGCCGACTCCCACGTAAGAAAGTACGGCTTCATAAAGAACGATTCCCGAAAAATCCAACACGGCTACGATAAGAACAATGTGAATTAAATTAGGAAGTACATGGCGTCTCATGATTGTCCAATGACTGACGCCGAAAGTTTTAGCCGCCTGAATATAGTCCAATTGAGATATACGGAGAGTCTCTGCTCTGAGCAGCCGCGCTAGGGTTGCCCAACCGGTAATTCCTATAATCAAAGAAAGCATAAACAGCCTTAGGTCAGCCCTCTCCAATCCGGTTTCATATAAGTCCGGATGGCCGTCGATAAAGACTTGTATCATCAAAACCGCCGCAGCAATCAATAAGACGCTCGGAATAGAAGACAAAGTCGTGTAGATGTACTGAATCAAGTCATCCACCCAACCTTTAAAGTATCCGGCGCAGATTCCGAAAATAATGGCAAACGGCAGCGTCGTTAAAGTCGCCAATGAACCGATAACAAGGGCTGTTCTCAAAGACTTTAAAACTTGGTAGAGGATGTCGTTTCCCGTTTGATCCGTGCCGAGTACGTGGTAAACCGGCCAAAGAAATGAGACTAGGCAAATCAAAATAATAAATACCGTCAAGGGAAGCAGAACATATTCATACGGAATCGCATCTCTGCGCTTAAAGAACTGCGACAGCTCTTGGCCTAAGGTCACGGACTTTCTTATTGCCGCAACTTTGGCAACCAAAAGACATAATAGAAGGCTCAAAGCGATGCCGGCGCTGAATCCAAAAAAGACTCTTTTACCAATATCAAAGGCTTTGGATTCCCCTTGAGCTAAATGGGCCCCTCCTGCGGCTAAGGGTTCGTAATCGCGTACGGGCTTGCCGTTTTCTATGCGTGAGATTTTTTCAAATGTCTTTGTGGCAAAAGGCTCGGAATATGTTTTTTCCTCGGCTGAAGCCGCTTTTCCTAAACTTTTATCCAAAAGAGAGTTTGTCTTCACATCGTAAACAACCTGACCGCCGTTTGTATCGATAGCGCTTCTGAAATGAACGGAGTCAATCATAGCCACTACCAGAAAAACAGTGAGAATCGTGCAAGTGCACAAAGCCGCCGGAGAATGGAACACATAACTCCATCTCATTTTTAGCTCGTCAGAGCGGCGAACGTGAAAAATATAAAAAATCAAAGCCGCTATTAGGCAGAAAAGAACGCAATCGGTTGCCAGAAATACAGGTTTGAACATCATTTCAATCTAATCCTCGGATCGGCAATGGTGTAGGCAACATCAGTCAAAATCAAACCAATCACGTAGAGCACCGTACCAACGAACACCATAGTTCTGACAATGGCAAAGTCCTGAGCGTTGATCGCATCGATAGTAAAACTTCCAAGGCCCGGGATACCAAAAAAGCTTTCCATAATCAAAGAACCGAGAAACAGCATCGGCAAAACAGCGACCGTCGAAGTAATAATCGGCAAGCTGGCATTTCTAAGAACATGCTTAAAGAGAACCGCGGTTTCCGAAAGACCTTTTGAGCGGGCAGTACGAACATAGTCCTTGTTAATTTCTTCTAAGAACATGGAACGGTACAACAGCGCATCACCGCCGATGCGGGAGAACACGCCAATCGCAATCGGAAGAATCAGAAAAGTGATCATCGCCGTTCCCGTTTCAAATCCGGAGATAGGAAACAGTTTGAAGACTTTAGAAAACAGCCACTGTCCGAAAATGATGTAAAAGAGCGAGGAAATAGACATCATCACGACGGCCAAAATGACTCCTCCGTATTCGAGTTTAGTCCTTCTAAAAAACACCAGCCCCAACGAAAAAGTCACAATAACGATCACTCCCAACAAAAATGTCGGCAATGCAAGAGCAAGCGAAGGCCACGCTCTCTCCTTAATCTCATAGGCAATATCTCGGCCCGCATCTGAAGATCCTAAATCGCCGACCATTAGCCTTGCGCTATGAGTCCAAAAAATAGTATCTGTCGCTTTTTCCGTTCCTTGAGCCTTGGAATTCCAAATCAGAGGCTTATCGTAGCCGTGAGCCTCTTTCCAATTCTGAATGGCTTCGGCTGTGACGCGCTTGCCACCGATGTTTAGGCGTGCCATATCATCGGGCGTATTAACCGCAAAGAACAATAAGAAGGTCAAGAGATTGACGCCCAGCAGGATGAGGAAGCCGTAGCCTATTCTTCTTAAAAGATACCTCAGCATTAAGCTTTCTCCTTTCTTGCTGTCATTGATTCTCGTTTCTTATGAAGCAAATACATCGGAACAATGATGAGAGATAAAAGCACAACAATTCCAAACAGAGGCCAGTAAATCGGCTTATTCCATTCTTTGATTTTTTCGGTTCTCAGTTCCGGATTAATTTTCAAATACTGAATATGATTACGGACAATTTGAGTCGGCTTACCGTTATAGACCCACTGATGAAATGCCGCCGCACTTGTCGGAAAATAGCCGAAAGTCCAGGGAGCATCTTTCTGAGCAATGGCAATTAATTGCTCGATAGCTTTAGCTTTTTCCGGTCCGTCACTCATATAACGCATCTTCTCGAAAATGCGGTCGTATTCTGCGTTTTGATAGTTAGAGGCATTCTCTCCGGAACCTCCGGTCTTAGATTTAGCGTTCGGTCCGTAAAGCAGAAAAAGAAAATTCTCTGCATCCGGATAGTCTGCCAACCATCCCCATAAAAAGAGCTGGTGACTGCCGTTAATCACTTTATCTTGGAAACGGTTATAGTCCGTTGCTCTAATATCAAGCTGGATACCGAGTTTAGCGAATTGTTTTTGATACCAGTCGAGAACGGCTTTTGTTCCCGGAGAGGCGGCTGCCTGGAAGTCCAAATTCAGCACCAACGGTTTTCCCGTTTTCAGATTCCGGCCGTCAGGGTAACCGGCTTCCGTCAATAACTTCTTGGCCTCTTCCAAAGATTTACGGACAACGGTCCCGTCCTCAAGCTTGTTATACACATACGGATTGAAGCCAGCGGAACCCTCCGGATTATGACCGAATAGACCGGGCGGAAGCGGGCCATGAGCCGGAGTTGCCAAGCCTTTCTCAAAAATCTGAATATATTCTTCCCAATCCATCGCAATCGCAATGGCTTGTCTGAGTTTTCTATTCTTTTCTTTTTGTTCCGGGGTTGAGCCCTCCCCTATCACAGGGTCAAGCCAGTTGAATCCGAAATAAGTGTTGTGAGCTTCAACAGTCTTCGGGAACTGAAGTTTTTTACTTTTGTATTCTTCTTCCTTCTCTTTACTGTCGGCCATCCCGATTAAAAAACCTTGGCCGTTGTCCAATCTCTCGATTTGCGGAGAATCGTAGTAGCCTTGTAAAAACTTTGTCCTAAGAGGCACACTTTCTTTTTCTGCGGAAATCTCGATACGATCGATAAAAGGCAGCGGTTTGCCGCAATCTTCTAAGTAACCTTTTTCCTTGTCGCCGGGCTCTCCTTCGCAGGGATACAGCTCAGTCTTTCTAAACAGAGGATTCCTCTGCATCACATGCCGTCTATTTTCAATTGACTCAACCAACTGATAGGGTCCTGTGCCCACAGGCCAGTAATTCAGAGAGAGGTTGTTTTTGGCCATCCCCTTTTGAGAATAGAACGCTTCCGCCTCCCATGGGATCGGAGCAAAAAATGTCATCGCCAGCCAATTCGGAAACTGAGGATATTTTCCCTTGACTTCTATTCTGAGTAAGTGAGATTCAGGGGCAGATACCCCTTCCAGTTCAAATTTGCGCAGATCCAGAAAAGGCAAGTCACGCTGGCTCGCAGGAAGATTGGCTCTGAGCTGCTTATCGTATTCTCGAACTTGTCCGGCCAATTTTTCTAACCCCGGCAAATGAGACACAATCGTTCCATAAATCGGAGAAATGATCCTTGGATTGGTCAGACGCTTGATGGAATAAACATAATCTTCCGCGACTAACTCTCGGGTTCCTTTATTCGGCAAATCCAGAGGATTACGAAGGTTTTTCGTGACCTCTTCGGACAAGTGATGATTTACATAGTTGCCCTTTTCATCTTTTGCAAACGCCGGATGAGGAGCAAACAAGATCCCTTTCTTGATAGGAATTTCGTAAATGCTCAAGGCGACTTTATCTGCCGGCGCATCCTCCGGAAGTTCATTGCCCTCCTTATCCAAAAAAATCGGAGTAGGGACTGCAGCTGCCGCGCGGGGAATTAGCTGGTAGGGGCGTTTCAAATAATGATATTGATAAAGCGGCTCATAAATACTGTAAGTAAACGGCGTCTCATCGGAAGAATAAGAACTGGTCGGATCCAGATGCTTCGGACTGCGGCCGGAGAACGGCGTAAACAATGTGTTAGAACTTAATTCTTTAACGGAATGCACGGAATTTGGAATTGGACCGCAAGAGCTAAGCATTAATACAGCTATCGCACACGCTGCAGCTAAGGCTAATAGTCTTTTTCTGTCCATCTTTTCCTTTGAATTAAGTCTTTGGTTAATATACTGCCTACTTTGAGGCTATCGATTTTATCAAGAACTCTTTGATTTTAATGAGTTGGATTAACTTCTGATACAGCTTCAAACAGGTTGTATCAAAGAAACCCGAGATAATATTCCTCTCCATTGTGACCACCCAGACTTAGCAAAAAGTTAGGAATCTCTCTTTAAGATTTCTACAATTTAGGCTTCAAAATATGATTTCTAATAAACGCAATGGAATTAGTACAATTTGAGTGGCCGGCGCGTGTTTACTACGAAGACACGGATTGTGCCCGAGTGGTTTACTACGCTAATTATTTAAAATTTCTTGAAAGAGCCCGCACTGAATGGCTCAGAAGCCTCGGTTGGAACCAAGATCAAATGCTCAAAGAACTCCATTTGATCTTTGTGGTAGCCGGTGTAGAAATCAAATACAGAAAACCGGCAAGACTCGATGACCAGTTAACAATCAAATGCCGCACACTCAATGTAGGGAAGGCCTCTATCGTTTTTGAACAAGAAATATGGCGCAAAGATGAATTATTAATCTCTGCACAGGTAAAATGCGGGTGTTTAGACTCAGACACTTATAGGCCTAAGTTAATGCCAGATGCCTTGGCAGGAAAATTTCATCAAAAATAGGATTTGGATAAAAAAGGATTGCAATGGAAGCTACTGCAGATTTATCAATTATCACGTTAATTACTCGTGCGAGTATTGTCGTCCAAATCGTCCTAGCTATTCTCGTCATTTTCTCTTTGGCGAGCTGGACTGTAATTTTTCAGAAATGGTTCCAAATCAGCAAAGCAAGAACTGAAGCAAAAAACTTTGATAAGCGCTTCTGGGGCGGTGCTGATCTGAATCAGCTTTATGAAACAGCTTCTGACAATAGAAGCACCATCGGTCCGATGGAAGGAATCTTCTATTCCGGTATGACCGAATTTCTGCGCTCCCGCTCCAGACCTGACAGTGCGAACGGAAGCTTCACCCTTATCGACAGCATTGCCCGTGCAATGAGAGCCCGATTCCAAAGAGAGTTAGACGGTCTTGAATCCGGTCTCAGTCTTTTGGCAACTATCGGTTCCGTTTCTCCGTACATCGGTTTGTTCGGAACGGTATGGGGCATTATGGACGCCTTTACCGGTCTCGGAAACTTAGAGAGCGCCTCTCTTGCGGTTGTTGCCCCGGGTATTGCCGAAGCCTTGGTAGCTACTGCTATTGGTCTTTTTGCTGCTATTCCTGCTGTTATTGGATACAACAGATTTGCTTATTCTATCGATCGCTTATCCATCCAATACGAAAGCTTCATGCAAGAATTCCAAAACATTCTCAGCCGTCAAAACTAGTAGGAGTCTGCAATGTCCAGAGGAAATAGCAGACGCCGCCTTTTAGCGGAAATGAATGTGGTTCCGTACATTGACGTAATGTTGGTGCTTGTGATCATTTTGATGGTGGCTGCTCCATACGTTAATCCGTCAATCGTTGACCTCCCGAAGGTTCATAAAGCCGCAAAAACACCGGACACCATTGTCGAGGTCGTTGTCGCTCCTGACGGTAAGCTTTCTATCAAAGACAAGAAAAACATTATGCCGGTTGACTTCCCGGCGCTTGTTGCAACTATTGAATCTTTGCAGAAAGACGGAACTCAGGTCCCGGTTGTCATTGCCGCAGACAAAACGGTTGCCTACGAGAAAGTTATTGACGTTATGAGAGAGCTCCAAAAAGCCAACATCAATCGAATTGGACTTTCTCTAGAACTTGAGCCTGGTATACGTTAATGAGCACATCCTTACCAAACAAACCGAACGGATCCTCTGAAGGATATTGGGGAGTCTCGTTTATTTTGGCACTGATTGCCCATGGACTTCTCTTCTGTTTATTGTTTGTAGCCTTCCAGTGGAAATCACAGCCGATTGGGCCTGTGTACGCGGAGTTGTGGTCGCCTTCTGCAATGAATGCCGCAGAAACTTCTGCCGCTGAAGAACAGGCCGAGCCGGAGCCTACGCCGGAACCGGAACCAACCCCCGAGCCTCAACCGGAACCGGAGCCGCAGCCGGCCCCTGAACCTGAACCTCAACCTGAGCCTGAGCCCGCTCCGGAACCTGAACCTCCGGCAGAGCCCCCTGCACCTGCAGTACCCCCGATTGCCAGAACCGACTTAGATACTCAAGCTAACCTTCTTGAAGATCCAGAAATCGTTCAGGAACGTCTTGACCGTGAAGTCAAGAAGCAAGAAGAGGAACGTCAGCGTATTCTCGAACGAGAAAGACAACTTGAAGAAGCTCGCCGTGCTGAAGAGCAAAGAAAGATAGAAGAACAGAAACGGGCTGAAGAAAGACGTCTTCAGGAAGAACAGAGAAGAATCGAGGAACAAAAGAGACTCGAGCAACAGAAGATTGAGGAAGAAAAGCGCCGTCAGCAGGAAAAGATCGAAGAACAAAAGAGACTGGAAAAAGAACGCCAACTTGCTGAGGAACGCCGTAAACAAGAACTTGCGAAGCAGCAGGAAGAACTCAAGCGTCAGGCACAAGAGCGTGAAAAACGCATTGCTGAAGAAAAGGCAAAACGCGAAGCTGAGCTTGCTGAGAAAAAACGTCAGCAGGAAGAACTCAGCCGTCAGCACGCAGAAGCTGAAGCTCAACAGAAACGCAGAGCTGCTCTTCTTAACAGATTGTCAGGGCAATCCGGTTCAGCAATGGGCCAAGGAAGCGGCATGACCAGCTTTCAGAAGGCTCAGTATGAGAACCGCATCCGCAGCTGTATCCGTCCTCATATTACATTTAACCCTCCTGCTAGTGCAAGAAGAGGACAATACGTTGCTAAGTTTGAGGTCAGTCTTTTGAGAAACGGCAGACAAACCGGTCAACCTAAGATGTTGCAGAGCAGTAAGCTCGGAGCCTACGATAAAGCCGTTGAAAAAGCTATTCTCAGCTGCAATCCTTTCCCGAAACCAGCAGTGGGAGATATTCCGTCAACGATCATTCTCAACTTTGACCCTGTTGACGATACTTCCAACTAAAACTAAATCTAATTAAAAGTTGAAGGTGACAATATGCCTACCGCAGCTGAACTGGAACTACAAAAGGTAGCGAAAGCTACGCATTCTGCAGAAGATTTATTGGCGGGAGACCATAATATTCTGGACCAATTCATGGTGATGTTTGAAGAAGGACTCTTCAAACCCATCATTTATTGGCAGCTTTTATGCGTAATCGTTCCAATCTTTATCGGCTGGTTGGTTTTCTATTGGCTGAGGAAAAGATCTCTGAATGCCTATGCGCAAAAACTTGCGATGGAGCATTTAGAAAAGACTCAGAGGATTGAAGAAATTAATGACGAAGAAGGCTCAGCAGAAAAAGCCAAGACAAAAGAAGAACTTTTCTGGTTAGGCATTAAGCGCGGTCTCTTTAGCCTCTTCATGAGCATCTGTTGGCCGCTAGTCAGCTTAGTTCTAATTTTCGCCAGTACGGTAACGGCAAGGTTATTTAAGCTTCTGCCGCAACAGCCGCTGCCAATCGAATCTGTGGTTTGGTTGATTCTATGCGCTTTCGTTGTAATTCGAGTCTGCGTCTTTATCATTCATCACAGTTTCCGTGCAGGACGTGCCGCCTCAAGCCTCGAAAACTTTATTTCCTTTTCTTTATGGATCGGGGTTGCACTGCAAGTTGTCGGCGTTCTTCCAAAGTGCCGAGAATGGCTGGAGTCAACCAAGTTTGCTTTAGGATCTTCGGATGTTTCCCTTTGGTCCATGCTGCTGTCGTTCTTTACGATTGCGTTAGCCTTATTCATCGCAAAATGGCTCGGACAGTTAGCAGAAAAGTGGCTCAACTCCATGAACGGACTGCATACGAACCTCAAAGTCGTTTTGATTCGCATCCTCAAGGTCGCTTTAATGTTTATTGCGATTTTGATTGGTTTGTCATCGGTAGGTATTGACGTCACGGTTCTCGGTGTATTCGGCGGTGCGGTCGGTGTGGGTCTCGGTTTCGGCTTACAGAAAATTACGTCGAACTACATCAGCGGATTCATTATTCTTCTGGATCGCAGCGTAAAAATCGGTGACTTAGTTACCGTATCCGGTGTTGAAGGCATTGTTGCCGATATCAAAACACGCTATACCGTGGTTAGAGCTTTTGACGGCAGCGTCACGATTATTCCGAATGAGTCGTTTGTTACCGGCAATGTGAAGAATACTTCTTATCTCTCCGGGCCTGGCCGAACAACGGTAGCGATCAGCGTCGACTATTCTTCCGATATCGATGACTGTATCAACACGATGAACGACATTGTCCGCAGCCAGCCGCGTGTTTTGATTAATCCGGCCCCCTACACCATTCTTACTAACTTTGGCAATGACGGAATTGACTTGACCTCATATTTCTGGGTAGCAGATCCGGAAAGAGGAACAGCTGTTTTACGATCTAATATCAGCCGTGCGATTCTCAAAAAATTTAATGAAAAAGGGGTCAATATTCCCTTTCCTCAGCGAGATCTTCGGATTCTGCAAATGCCGGAAATCTCCTGCAAGTTTGAGACCGGCACGCCTGCTAAGCCGGCAACTGAGTCGAAGGATAGTTAGAAATTTGAGCCTCTTCACGAGGCTCTTATTTTTTCTTGGTTATCTTAATAAATAGGCTTTGACACATCAGTCAAACCGGCAAGAAGCATCAACATCAAGATTGATTTTTGTTCGCACAAATACACGCCTTTCGGATCAAACCATTCAGCCAACGTATGAGTGCCGAATTCTCGGCCACCGCGTCCTAATGTCACGGCAGGTATTTCTCTGGCAATCGACATATTGGTGTTAGTGCATCCGCCGGGCTTAAAATTGGCTTCCATTCCGACAGCCGCAGTAACAGCCTTCGTCGCTTGGATAATTAAGGCGTCATCATCCTGATTTCCAGCAGGAACATCAAGAATTTTTTCATAGCTGACCTTAACCTCTTTCTCGTTACTGTATTTTGCATTTTCTTGTTCACAGGCCAAATGGAAGATTCGTACGAGCTCTTCGTTGAGCTTATTCAGTTCAACTTGGCTATTGGAGCGAGCATTGATTTTGAAGCTCGCCTTTTGAGCAATACCATGAATAGCTTGTCCACCTTCGATTAAGCTCACTGTAATGGTAGTCTTCGGATCTTCCGGCAAGCAAAGATCGCTAATCATCGCAACGGCTCGGGCTGCAGCATGAATAGCACTCGGAGTTTTAAATGCCGTCCATGCATGTCCTCCCGGCCCAGAGAAAATAACATCCCAATCTACCATTCCGGTAGCGTTAGCGTAAAAATCTACTGCTGTAGGACCATCGATAGAAACAGTTGCAACAATATGGTTCGTCTTAGAGAGATCTTCCAGAATCCATTTCATGCCGCGCATACCGCCTAGACCTTCTTCGCAGACGGTAGCCCCGATAACAATGTCGTAAAAAGGTTTGATTCCGGAATCAATAAGAGCTTTAGCTACAGCCAAGTTTGCAGCAATCGCCCGCGTATCATCGCAAATTCCGGGACAATGGAGTTTGCCTTCTTCATCTTCAATAATTTCTTTGACATCTCCGAAGGAGAAAACAGTATCCAAATGACCTTCTAAGAGAACACAGTTTCCTTTTCCTTCACTACCCCGAATCCAACCCCAAACATTGTTATGCTCGTCGGACTCTACGTCAGTCACGCCGACAGATTCGAGCAATTCTTTATATCGTTTTGAACGTGTTTCTTCGTGGCCTGTCGGCGCTTCAATGAGCACAAGCTCTTTTTGGATTTCGATAGTTTCAGGTAAGTTAGTCTTAACCGCATTCAAAGCACTTTTGACTTGCGGATTTTCAAGAACTTCTTTCAATGTTTGGCAAATTTCACTCATTTGTTTTCTCTTGGTCTGTTTTTGGGAATGAATTGAAGTAAAGGCTAAGACCCCAGCCATTGACTGTCAATCATTATGCATTATTTCCATCCATGAGTCCCAAAAGAAATCTGCAGGTTTTCGATAAACCAAATCTAGAGACTTCCTTCTAAAATGGAAGATTACTGGCTTTTCATCTCACCTCAACTTCTAAATAAAAATTTATAGGTCAGACAATGCAATACACCAAAACGTACGACTCACCTTTAGGAAAAATTCTTTTAGCAGCCGACGAGCAAGGACTAACTGGCTTATGGTTTGACAAAGAAAAATACTTCGCACGAAACCTTGATCCTGAGCACAAACCGGCTGACCTCCCGGCGCTAAAGGAAACCTGCCGCTGGTTGGATATTTACTTTTCGGGAATTGAGCCAACATTTACGCCACCTTTACATATTATCGGCACGCCTTTCCAAAAAGAGGTTTGGCAAATCCTTCTTCAGATTCCGTATGGAGAAACGGTAACCTACGGTGATATTGCACAGCAAATCGCATCCAACAGAGGAGTGGAAAAAATGTCAGCCCAAGCGGTGGGAGGAGCTGTTGGACACAACGAAATTTCGATCATCATTCCTTGTCACCGTGTAGTCGGAGCCAACGGATCGTTAACAGGATACGCAGGAGGAGTTGATAAAAAGAATTTTCTTCTAAGATTAGAAGGAGTAGATGTATCGAGATTTTCTATTCCTACAAAAGGAACAGCGATCAAGTCCGAATGGTAAAACAAAAAGAGGCTCCGGATTTTCCAATAGCCTCTTCATTCAAATATTTGAGAACTGGCCAGTAGCAGGCCAGTTGATTTTTTAATTTTTCAGTTTTTCTTTGAGCAACTCTTCGGCTTGCTCGTAAGGTACTTTTTCGGTATTCATGTCGCGGCGGTTGGTGTATTCCACTACCCCGTCTTTAAGCCCTTTGTCTCCGATGGTGATGCGATGAGGAACTCCGATAAGTTCCCAATCGGCAAACATCACGCCCGGTCTTAAGCCACGGTCATCGAGGATAACATCAACGCCGTCGGCTTTGAGCTTGTTATACAGAGCATCGGCCTTTTCTCTGACGGCTTCGCTCTTGTCGTACCCCAAAGCGCAGATAACAACTTCAAAAGGCGCCATGGCTTTCGGCCAAATGATTCCTTTGTCGTCGTGGTTCTGTTCAATAGCAGCACCTAAAAGGCGAGAAACACCAATTCCGTAGCATCCCATGTGAATAATCTGAGGCTTGCCGTTTTCGTCCAAGTAAGTAGCCTTCAACGGTTTGGAATAACGTTCGCCTAAGTAGAAGACGTGGCCGACTTCAATGCCTCTCTGCATAGTCAGTTTACCTTTTCCGTCCGGAGACATATCGCCTTCAACGACATTGCGAAGGTCAACAACTTGGGTCGGTTCAGGCAGATCACGACCCCAGTTAACACCGGTAATGTGATATCCCTCTTTATTAGCACCGACAATAAAGTCGCTCATGTTGGCAACGGTAAGGTCAGCAATAACCGGAACATCTTCAGGCAATCCGACCGGTCCTAAATAACCCGGCTTGCTTCCGAAGGTCTTCATGATTTCTTCGTCAGTGGCAAAACGATAACCGCCTTTAAGAATATCTATTTTGCCTGCTTTCACTTCGTTCAAAGAGTGATCGCCGCGGACTAACAAAAGCACGACTTTAGCCGGAAGTTCTTTACCTTCTTCATCTTTCTGGTCAATAGCCAAAACGATGGCCTTGACGCTCTTTGTCAAAGGAAGACCAAGGTACTCGGTCATGGTTTCGCACTTTTCTTTACCCGGCGTAGCAACCATCTTCATTTCTTCAGTTGGTTCAGCTCTCTTTTCGATAACGGATAAAGCCGGAGCCAATTCAATGTTGGCTGCGAAATCGCTTTCCGGGCAGTAGACGATGACATCTTCTCCGGTATCGGCGATAACTTGGAATTCTTGAGACAAATTGCCGCCGATAGCGCCGGAATCGGCTCTTACCGGTCTGTAGACCAAACCAAGTCTGTCAAAGATCTTGCAGTAAGCGTCGAACATCTGTTTGTAGCTCTTTACAGCCTGTTCTTCATTGCGGTCAAAAGAATAGGCATCTTTCATGACAAACTCACGACCTCTCATCAAGCCGAAGCGAGGACGTCTTTCATCTCTGAACTTGGTTTGAATTTGATAGAAGTTGACAGGCATCTGCTTCCAAGAATTGATTTCCTGTCTAGCAATATCAGTTACTACTTCTTCAGAAGTTGGCTGGAGTGCAAATTCTCTTCCATGTCGGTCTTTGAGGCGAAGCAATTCATCGCCGTATTTCTGCCAACGGCCGCTTTCCATCCATAATTCAGCGGGCTGCACCATCGGCATAACGATTTCCAAAGAACCGGCTTTATCCATTTCTTCACGGATAATTTTTTCAACTTTCTTTAATGTCCTTACGGCCAACGGCATATAGTTATAAATACCGGCGGCTTCTTTACGGATCATTCCTGAACGGAGCATGAGCTTCTGGCTCACAATCTCAGCGTCTGCAGGAGCTTCTTTCTTTGTCGAAATATGAAACTGACTTGCTCTCATTGTGTGGACTCTAATATTTTGAGTAACTTTAAACCTGAGCAAAAATCACATCGGAATGCCTTTATATATAATGCTCAGGCGCAAAGTGTTTATTTTAATTTAAGTTTATGCTCGATAGAGAAGGATATCGGCCGAATGTCGGCATCATTTTGGCCAATCCGCTTAAACAGGTCTATTGGGGGAAAAGACCCCGTCAACATTCCTGGCAGTTCCCGCAGGGCGGCATCAACAGAGGTGAGACTCCTAAAGAAGCCATGCTCCGAGAACTATGGGAAGAGCTGGGCTTAACTTCTGACAAGGTAAAAATTATTAACAGCACCAAAGACTGGATTCGTTATGACGTTCCGGAACGCTGGGTTCGTCGAGACCTCAGAGGCATCTATCGCGGACAAAAACAAATCTGGTTTTTACTTGAGCTTACCGGTAAAAACATCGATATCGACATCAACGCCACCAATCATCCTGAATTTGAAGCCTGGAGATGGAACAATTACTGGGTTCCTTTAAGAGACGTTATTGAATTTAAGCGCGAGGTATACAAGAAAGTTCTGTTAGAGTTCGCGCCCTCTTTGTTTACTTCTCATCGAGATCTGACGCCCCCTGAGAATTGGGGAAAAGTTGAAGGCACTTCCCGTTTCCGCAGATAGTGCCTTCCAATTAAGATTAATTCGCTGACTGGATTACGACCATATTGTCGTGGTGAATAAGTTCCTGCCGTTCGATATAACCAACAGTCTCTTCAATTTCGCTACTATGTTTTCCTTTCAGCTTTCTCGCTGTCTCCGCAGAGAAATTCGAAAGGCCTCTGGCAACCTCTTTGCCTTCTTGGTCAAAACAAGAAATTACTTCGCCCTTCAAAAATTCTCCTTGAACGGATTTCACACCGATTGGCAGGAGGCTCTTGCCTTTTCTGATGGCTTGAACTGCGCCTTCGTCGATCACGCAGTAACCTTTGAACTGAAGGTGGTCCGCCATCCATTGCCGGCGCGCTGAAAGAGGTTCTGATTCGCTTACTAACAAGGTCCCTAAGGATTCACCTTCAGACAAGCGAACCAAAACATCCGGAATTCTTCCGCTGACAATAACGGTTGAAGCCCCGCTTCTAGCGGCACGCTTTGCGGCTAAAATTTTAGTCAGCATTCCGCCTTTCCCGATAGAGGATCCAGCTCCCCCTGCCATCGATTCCAAATCGGCAGAGCCGGCTGCGGCACGTGAAATCAGTTCTGCATTCGGATCATTGCGGGGATCAGCGGTAAACATGCCTTCCTGATCAGTCAAAATAACCAGAATATCGGCATCTACCAAGTTGGTCGTCAGCGCCCCTAAAGTATCGTTATCTCCGACCTTAATTTCGTCAGTAATGACCGTATCGTTCTCGTTGATAATTGGAACCGCTTTGAGTTTCAAAAGGGCAAGAAGCGTGTGACGAGCATTCAGATAGCGTTCACGGTTAGCTAAGTCAGCATGGGTAAGAAGCAATTGAGCTGCGACCAGATCGTGAGCAGCAAAACACTTCTCGTACGCGTGGGCCAAACCCATTTGTCCTACTGCTGCACAAGCCTGCAATTCATGAATTTCCGTTGGTCGCTTTTCAAAGCCTAATCTAACGACACCTTCAGCAATGGCGCCGGAGCTCACCAGAATCACTTCCTTACCCTGTTCCTGGAGATGTCGGAACTGACTGACCCAACGATTAATAGCCTCTTGGTCCACTCCTTTCCCTTCATTGGTAACAAGAGAGGACCCGATTTTGACTACGATTCTTTTAGCTTTTTCCCAGATCTCTTTATTTTCTTTCATCGCCTTCGATTTCTTGAGCATTCTCCTCATCTTCATCGAAATCATCGATGACAGGCTCGGAGTCTTCGATTAGCATCTGCCGCTGTTGCTGCAAATCTTCGGAGATAGCTTTAACTAAAGTGTCGCAGCCTTCTCTGGTAGCAGCTGAAATCGGGAAAATAGGTGTTTCATCACCAAATTCCCTGCGGTACTTGGCAATGACCTCTTCTCTCTCGTCTTCGGGCACTAAGTCCATCTTATTAAGCACCAACCAACGAGGTTTATCAGCCAAAGCCGGATCGAAATTATAAAGTTCTTTCACGATGGCACGGGCTGCTGCTATTGGATCAGTAGTTTCATCAACAGGAGCAACATCAATAACATGCAAAAGCAGGCTGGTTCTAGATAGGTGTCTTAGGAAGAGATGTCCCAAACCGGCACCCTCGGAGGCACCTTCGATTAATCCAGGAATATCTGCAATAACAAAGCTTGTTTCCGGACCAACTCTGACAACACCCAAATGCGGATGCAAAGTAGTAAACGGATAATCAGCAATCTTTGGTTTTGCATTAGAAACTGCGGAAATCAAGGTAGATTTTCCTGCATTCGGCAAACCCAATAGGCCGACGTCGGCAAGAACTCTCAGCTCAAGGTTGAGTTCTCTTTCTTCACCGGGTTCTCCCGGTGTACATTGGCGAGGAGCGCGGTTTGTTGAAGATTTGAAATGCAAATTGCCGAGACCGCCTTTTCCTCCTTTTGCAAGCAGAGCTCGCTGCCCGTTTCTATCTAAGTCAGCAATGACTTCACCTGTGTTTTTATCCGTAATAACCGTCCCTACAGGAACCTTCAGTTCAATATCAGGTGCGCCTTTGCCGTAGCAGTCACTTCCACGACCGTTTTCTCCGTTTTTAGCTAAGAATTTTCTGGTGTAGCGATAATCAATAAGAGTATTGATATTTCTATCTGCAACCGCGTAAATGGAACCTCCTCGGCCTCCATCTCCACCGTCCGGACCACCTTTCGGAATAAATTTCTCTCTTCTAAAAGAGGCAACGCCGTTGCCGCCCTTTCCGGCTTTAACTTCTATTCTTGCTTCATCAACGAATTTCATGATTTAACAAATTTTCTAATATGCTTAACGATTTCTCAATGATAGTCAAAAAATGAGACTCGCCTCCTAACTTTTGCCTACTCTAGTGCACACAGGTTCCGGAAAAAGAGGAGAGGCAGCGGTTTGGAGAAAGATCTATAACAGTCCGAAGCAATGCCGCTCGAATGGTCCAAACAAGATTATTGCAGCACTACCAAAAAGAAATAGTGGAAAACAAAAAGGAGGCCTGTAAAAGAACCTCCAAGAAAAACAAAAACCTCAGACCAACTAAGGAATGAGGTTTTAGAGTCGAACCTGAGATTAAGCTACAGGAACAACATTCACATAATGACGGTTAAGGCGACCGTGAACTACGAATTCAACCTTACCTTCAGCCTTTGCGAACAAAGTGTGATCACGGCCCATGCCTACATTTTCACCAGCATGGAAATTTGTGCCGCGCTGACGGACGATGATTGCGCCCGGCTTGATCATCTGTGAACCGAAAACCTTAACGCCCAAACGCTGTGCATTGGAGTCGCGACCGTTTCTTGTGGAACCGCCACCTTTCTTATGTGCCATTTCAAATACCTCTTATCAAAAATCAATTAAGCAGAAATCTCATCAATCTTGAGTTCTGTGTAGTTCTGACGGTGACCGGCACTCTTGATGGAGTGTTTACGGCGACGGAACTTGAAAATACGAACTTTTTCATGACGGCCATTGGCGACAATAGTTGCTTTAACTGCTGCGCCTTCGATTGTAGGAGCGCCAACTTTCATACCAGCGTCATCTTTAATAGCGAGAACTTGTGTAAGTTCGATCTGGGAACCTACTTCTCCGGCCAAGGACTCGACGCGGAGCTTATCGCCAACAGCAACAGTGTACTGTTTGCCGCCGGTCTTAATAATTGCGTACATAAAAACCTCTTCACTTCAATGCAGTCCACGATCTGCTGAAGCCTTTTTGTGTGGTAAAAGAGTAATTCGTGGAACGTGCGATTATTACACAACTTTCCTCTCAAATCAAACAGTAAAGTAAAAAAATAGAAAAAATCCTTAGCAGCTCGAGAAATCCACTAGAAACAAAATAGAAGAAAATCTGACTTCGTCCATGTGCAAGAGCCTTTTGAAGAAATCAGTCTGTCTGCGGCTTATCGAAAAGGCTTCTTTCTGCCAACAGTTAAATGTCGCGCCAGTTGAAGACTTCATGTTTGATTATGAAATTTTTAGAAGAATTTTCATTCCTCAGCTGCTTTTGAAGCAATGCAAGTCCGCAAAAGGCTACAAACTCCGGTTTATCCTGCATGATTTGCTTCACCGTAAGTCTGGCCTGACTTTTGTCAATCAGCATTAGATGAACGTCCGCGTCCTCTGCTGCCTTGCGCACAGCCTCTGCAAAAGGCGCAGTTCTTTGATCTTTTACGGTCCAAAAAAGTGTGATCGAACCATGTTTGTTCTTGGCTGCTGCTTTGAGCCATGCATTAAAAGGCGCAATTCCTATTCCGGCGGCACACCATGACTGAGGCTCTTTCGAAAAAATCGGGATGAACTCTCCCCAAGGACCTTCAACCTCGACAATATCTCCTGTGTGCAACCTCTCTAGGAGGGACTTGGTAAAGTCGCCTGACTTCTTAATCCACAGTGTTACTTCGTCATTGTTAAATTCCGCAATAGAAAACGGATGGCCTTCCTCCCCCGCAAGATGCAGAAACATAAACTGTCCCGGCAGAACTTCTTTTCCCAAAGGAGTTTTCATTTTAAGACGAATGCAGTCGCTGCCAACTTCTAAGATGGAAGTAACGCTTGCTTTTATCTTTTTTTGCCAACCGGGTCCCTTTCTTAAGAGGTTGATGCTTGCCCATAATCCCACGACCGTAATCGCAACGATACTTAGACCAAACGGCATGTAAAAATCGGACACTTTCATCAAGCGCAGAGAATGCAAACTCAGAAATATGAAAACCCAAGCAAAAATAGAGTGGATTTTTAGCCAGCGTTTATAAGGAATCTTCTTCGTTAGACAAAGAAGCACAAGAATCAAAGCTATCCAAGTAAGCCATACGGAAGACTCTTTTGCCACAGTTCGGCTCATAGACCACACCAAATCCCAAAAAGCTGGATCGGCGAGCACCTCTTTTTTCGGTGGTTTTGGAAGCGTCCAGATAAGTCTTAAGATCGGACCAAAGATGTCTTTCACAAAGTAATGTACAAAGGCCATTGCAACGGCTGCAAACCCGAGCCATTTGTGAAAAACATACAATCTGTCGAGCGGTAAGCGAAAAACCTTTTCAATCCAAGACGGCCGAGCAGCGATGACAAGGCAAATGGCCATCCACAACCAAGCAATTGCGCCGGTAATATAAAAAATCTCATGAGTATAGGAGCGGGCGTCAAAGTTCGGCGGAAAACACCACAAGCCAAGAATCCAAAAAATGAAAAGTGAAATGGTCAGGATTGAAGTAAGTATCATTTTTCTTTCCTTGCAAAACGTCTTCAATTCAAGTTTAAGAATGGGAATCCTTGAATTCAAAGTCTTTCATCAGCCATTTGTTTGAAAATTTTAAAATTGTTTGGTTCCGTAAATTTTCCAAGCAAAACAATTAAGGCAATTCTGATACTTAATAATTCATACTTTGATGATTCACGTTCAATCCAATAAGCAATTACGTGTATTCAAAAATCTTTCAAACTCAAATTAATGTTTTGCCTCACGGAAATTTACGAAAGACATTGTTCTCTCACTCCGGAGCTGACAGTATTCTGTTTTTCTTCCAGTCATCAGAGAGTTGGACACAGCAGGCGGTAAAGGAATGACGGCAAAGTAATCTGATGAAATCTGCAAAATCCGGCTGAGGAATAACTATTCAAACAGAGTGTTCTCCAGTTATGTCCACTGAATTTTTTTTACTTTATATGCAAAACATTTTGTATAGAAGAAATATTATTTCATAATATAAAAACAATTTCACAATAAGCAAGATTTAACAACTAAACACAATTTTAAAAGAGCCTAAGTTCTTCGTTTTGACGACCAGACCATTTACTTAGAAATTAACTGAGCGTCAAACCATTTCAGGGAGTTTTTTAAATTATTTGTCAGGGTAAACCTCTACAACTATTATCTAAAAGAAGTAAGAAACTATTAATTTTTTATCTAACCCATAGAGGAGATACCTATATTTTCTTCTATTATTTTTTTGAAAGCGCAACTTTCAACCCCATCAACTTAACGAAAGAAGGGCTATATGAGAAGTAAAAGACCTTTATATAAAACCCTGTACTTCCAAGTTATTTGCGCCATCATTATCGGCGTACTTTTGGGATATTTTTACCCCGAGCTTGGTGCCCAGATGAAACCTCTTGGCGACGGCTTCATCAAATTAATCAAAATGATCATTGCTCCGGTAATTTTCTGTACCGTTGTTATCGGTATTGCCGGAATGGAAGACATGAAAAAAGTCGGTCGTGTCGGTGGCTATGCGCTCCTGTACTTCGAAGTGGTATCTACCTTCGCTCTGATAATCGGCTTATTGATGGTCAATCTCCTCTCCCCCGGCTCAGGGATGCATGTCAATCCGGCCACTTTAGACATGTCGGCTGTCTCTGCCTACACCCAGCATGCTTCTTCCCACTCTACCGTTGACTTCTTTATGAACATCATTCCGTCAACAGTAGCAGGTGCCTTTGCATCAGGAGACATTCTCCAGGTCTTATTCTTCTCTATCCTTTTTGGCTTTGCCTTACAGAAAATGGGAGGCCAGAAATCTCAGCTTTTCCAGTTAATTGACAAAACCTCGAAAATTCTTTTCTTGATAGTCGGCTGGATCATGAAAGTTGCCCCTATCGGCGCATTCGGCGCAATGGCTTTCACGATTGGCAAGTATGGTATTTCTTCCCTGCTTCCTCTGGCCAAACTAATGGGTGCTTTCTATTTCACCTGTTTCATCTTCATCTTCGGAGTTCTTGGAGCTATCTGCCGAAGCCATGGTTTCTCTCTTATTAATTATTTGAGATATATCAAAGACGAACTTCTCATCGTACTCGGCACTTCCTCTTCTGAATCCGTCCTTCCGAGAATGATGGTCAAAATGGAGCATGCCGGCATCAGCAAGTCCGTCGTCGGCTTGGTTATTCCGACCGGCTATTCATTCAATCTTGATGGAACAGCTATTTATTTGACAATGGCAGCTGTGTTTATCGCTCAAGCCTGCGACATCCAGATGACGCTCTTCCAGCAGCTGACTCTTCTTGCAGTCCTTCTGTTGACAAGCAAGGGTGCAGCCGGCGTCACCGGCTCCGGCTTCATTGTCCTTGCCGCTTCTCTTTCCTCTGTCGGCGATGTTCCGGTTGCAGGATTGGCGTTGATTCTCGGCATCGACCGTTTCATGAGTGAAGCACGTTCCATTACCAACATGATCGGCAACGGCATTGCCTGTATCGTAGTCGGCAACTGGGTCAAAGAGGCTGACATGGAAACCGTTAAGAAACACACTCACCCGGCTTACATCCATCTAGCTGAACAAGCATTGGAAGCTCTCGAAGGCAAAAAAGCACAAAACCTAGAACCTACCGCCTAATATTTATTCAGCAAAGGCCGCTTTCGCGGCTTTTGCTGTATACGAAACCTTAAGAAGCTGCGCGATTTAGCGCGATTGTAAGTAAAGTTGCTGCACCTACAGAAATCGCCTTGTCGTTAAAGTCAAACATAGGATGGTGAACACTGGCAGAGTGCTTCTCATCTTTCATACCGAGACGGAACAGACATCCTGGCCTAGCTAAAAGCATAAAGGAGAAATCTTCTCCCCCGCAGGTTCTATGCCACTGCTTCACGTGCTCTTCGCCCAATAATTCTTTAGCATAACCGGAAGCCTTTTCGACCAGCTCAGGAGTATTAAACATCGCCGGGTAAAGCTTGGTGTACTGAACTTCGGCCTCCATATCATTTGCAAGAGCAGTTCCTTCTGCAACCTGCTTCATTCTCCTAATAATTGTTTCCTGAACTTCCGGTTCAAAAGATCTGGCAGTTCCCGATATCTTTGCCTCTTGTGGAACGACGCTCGGACCATCTCCAAATCCGCTTTGAATGCATCCGGCAGAAACTACCGCGGTTTTCATCGGATCCACACTTCTAGCTACAATCGTTTGGAGTGCCAATACACATTCACAAGCTGCCACCAGCGGATCTTTTGTCATATGAGGACGAGAGCCGTGCCCGCCTTTTCCTTTGAAGGTGATTTCAAACTTGTCGGCATTTGCAGTAGCGTATCCGGGAATAAAACCGACATCGCCGAGATTAAGGCTTGGCTCGGCATGAAGTGCATAAAACTCATCGATACCAAATCTTTCTACCAAGCCGTCAGCAATCATGTGTTTTGCACCGGCAAAACCTTCTTCTCCGGGCTGAAAAATAGCGATTAATGTTCCAGCAAAATCTCGATGCTGGGCTGCATAATGGCAAAGCGTCAGAAGTGTCGCGACATGCCCGTCATGCCCGCAAGCATGCATTTTTCCTTTGACTTGACTTGCCCAGGGAGCACCGGTTTTTTCTTCTAACGGAAGTGCGTCGGAGTCTGCGCGAAGTCCGATGGTTTTACCTGGTTTTGTCCCGTGGATAACAGCAACTACGCCGGTCACATCTTTTCCTCCAACATACTCATACACTTCATTCAAAGAAAAAGAGGCAAGAGCTTTCGTTATTTTCTCTTGAGTTTTATGTAAGCAAAGACCAAGCTCCGGTTCTTCATGAATTTTGTGACGGATATCCATGCCGATCTTTGCGCTCTCTGCCATTTGTTCCGGCTTAATTAATATTGTCATTAGTCGTGCTCCTAGAGAAAAAAGGTTTTGAGAATTCGAAGTGTAGCAACCGCCAGAGCCGCATATTCATATTTGATAGATAGGTGATTCCCTTCGATTTTAAGAAGATAAAGATTTTGTTGATTTCAGAGTAACAAATTTTTGTCTGCGATATTTTCTGTTTCCAATCTCAAACTTAGACTCAAAACCTCTTTTTTACCTCTTCACTCCCAGAAAAAATTCGGTAATATGCATTGGTTGAGAACTAGGAGGAGGAGCAATGTCACACGTTGCAGAAACAGTAAAACAGATAATTGAACCCGTCGCTTCTGATTTAGCTGAAGTCGAGAAAGCGGTACTTAGCGATCTGCAAAGTGATATTCCTCTGATAAAGAAGATAAGTGATTACATTGTTTCTGCCGGCGGCAAAAGAATGCGACCTTTGATTCTTATCCTTATTGCCAGAGCACTGGGCTATCAAGGAAAAGAACATATATTCCTAGCGACGATGATCGAATATGTCCATACTGCCAGCCTGCTGCATGACGACGTCGTCGACGAAAGCGATCTCAGACGGGGAAAACCAACAGCTTGCTTTAAGTGGGGAAATTCAGCTGCGGTTCTGGTAGGCGACTTCATGTACTCCCGCGCTTTCCAATTAATGGTCAAAACTAAAAACCTCCGAATCTGCGAAATCGTCTCCGGTGCCGTCAATCGAGTCTCCGAAGGCGAGGTAATTCAGCTTCTTAACATTCACGACACCACTGTAGACGAGAAACGCTACTTTGAAGTCATTGAAAGAAAGACCGGCGTTCTATTCGAAGCAGCAGCCCGGATGGCGGCAACGATTGGAGGAGCAACCAAAGAAGAAGAGGAAAAGCTCACCGAGTACGCCTTAGCCTTAGGAACAGCCTTCCAAATTATTGATGATGTTTTGGATTACCGAGGAGACGAAGGAAAAACCGGCAAAGCCTTAGGTGCAGATTTGCGTGAAGGCAAAATGACGATGCCCTTGATCTATGCATTAAGGAAATGTTCAGAGGAGCAGGCCAAAGAAATTAAAGAAGCAGTTAAACGAGGCGAAGGAGATCTCAACTCCATTACTCGCATTCTTGAAGAGACAGGAGCAATTGAAGAGTGCGTACTCACCGCAAAACAAATTGTTTCTTCCGGAATAGATGCAATTTCTTTCTTAAAACCTTCCCTTTATAAAGAATCTTTGATAAAATTGCTCTCCTTGACTGTGGAGAGAGATTTATAATTCCCCTAAACAGTTAAAAAATGTCGGAGTATAGCTCAGCCCGGTAGAGCACTGCGTTCGGGACGCAGGGGTCGTAGGTTCGAATCCTGTTACTCCGACCATTTTTATTTATTTCTAAGAATTTTCGGAACTTAATCAATTTGAGTTTCTTGGAATTCCTCTTGGAAAAGCGTCGGAGTATAGCTCAGCCCGGTAGAGCACTGCGTTCGGGACGCAGGGGTCGTAGGTTCGAATCCTGTTACTCCGACCATCCTTTCCTAACTTCTTTTACGAACCTGTCTGGTAAAAAAGTTTCTTTCTATCTGCGATTCTTAATTTCTCCAAATTACACTCTCGCTATGGCTTAACTATTCGAAAAAGAATGGAAACATTAATTAATTTATGGCACTCGATGCCGCCGGTCGCTAAAACGGTTCTCCTGCTTCTGATTTCTAACACTTTCATGAGCTTTGCTTGGTACGCTCATTTAAAGAATCTAGGCAGCGCTCCCCTTTGGGTGGCAATTGTAACCAGTTGGCTTATCGCTTTTTTCGAATATATAGTCATGATCCCGGCTAACAGAATCGGGTTCGGCTCTTTGTCCCTCGGCCAACTGAAGATTCTCCAGGAAATCGTTTCTCTGTCTATCTTCGTTCCGTTTGCAGTGCTGTATATGAAAGAGCCGCTCAAGCTGGATTACCTCTGGGCGGCTCTTTGCATGTTGGGTGCGGCTTACTTTATTTTCCGCGACCACGTTTAAAAATTAGTATCCGGGCTGAAGCATATGGCTCGGATTAACGAAGCTATCGAATTCCTCGGCGGTACATACTCCCAAGTCAAGAGCGGCTTGTTTAAGAGAAATATTGTCGTGGTAGGCTTTCTTTGCTACTTTTGCCGCATTTTCATAACCCACTAGCGGTGCCAACGCTGTAATTAGCATCAAAGAGCGCTCAACATTCTCTTTTAATTTATCCGGGTTTGCTGTTATCCCCTCAACGCAGTGAACTGCAAAAGAATTCTGTGCATCAGAAAGCAAACGAATGCTTTGATCGAGGTTATAAGCAATCAACGGCAAGAATACGTTGAGCTCAAAGTTACCTTGAGAAGCTGCAATGCCAACTGCATTATCGTTTCCCATCACCTGTACGGCGACCATAGTCATGGCCTCACTTTGTGTCGGGTTAACTTTACCGGGCATAATGGAAGAGCCCGGCTCGTTAGCAGGAAGATTGATTTCACCTAAACCGCAGCGAGGTCCTGACCCTAGCCAGCGGATATCATTGGCAATTTTCATCAGATTAGCCGCTAAGGACTTCAGCGCTCCATGCATAAATACGGCACCGTCCTGCGATGTAAGGGCATGGAATTTATTCGGTTCGCTGACAAACCTCTCGCCTGTCATTGCGGTTAATTTTTCACATACTTTGGTCCCGAATCCAAATGGAGAATTCAAACCTGTTCCAACAGCCGTCCCCCCGATAGCTAATTCACGGCAAAAACGCAGTGCGGCGTTGATTTGTTCAGCATTATGGTCAAGCATCGAAACATAGCCGCTGAATTCCTGACCTAAAGTCAGAGGTGTGGCATCCTGCAGGTGAGTCCTTCCGATTTTGATTAAATCTTTGAATTCCTCAGCCTTACGATTTAAAGCTTCACGGAGTGTTTTAACCGCAGGCAACAAGCGGCCAGTAACTTCCAGAACCGTCATGATGTGCAGTGCGGTCGGGAACGTGTCATTAGAAGACTGAGACATATTGACCTGATCGTTTGGATGAACAACTTCATCTTTGCTCAGTCTGTCTTTAAATCGAAAATCTCCGTTAAGAATTTCGGTAGCACGATTTGCGACCACCTCATTCACATTCATATTGGTTTGCGTACCGGAACCCGTCTGCCAAACGGCTAAAGGGAAATTCCCGGGCAACGCGCCGGCAAGCAATTCATTGCAAGCCTGGACTATGGCATTTTTGCGCTTTTCATCCAGCTTACTAAAGTCATAATTAACTTCTGCACAGGCTTTCTTCAAATACAGCATGGAACGAATCAGAGATTCCGGCATCTTTTCGATACCAATTCTGAAGTTCTCAAAACTTCTTTCCGTTTGGGCTCCCCAATATTTGCTGTCATCAACTTTTATGTCGCCTATGGAGTCATGCTCAATGCGGTAATCTATCATTTTGTTCTCTCTAACAGGACAAATTTCAACGTTGGACTCAATCTCCAAACGCCTTTAATGTTTTTCTGAGTCTACCTTGGTCCGGAGTCTTCGATTAAATAAAAAGTCCAAACTTGGTACCTTTATCGGACCGATTCTCAACCAGCCCAGGTGTTTATTGCGAATTTGAGCATCGCTATTGCAACTAGTCCATCAAAATGAAAATTAGAAACATTATTGAGATGAGAGAATCAGTTCTTCTGCAAGAGCTTTTGATAGCTCCCATCGATTGCGATGGTTCCAATGAAGGAAGTAAAGAAAATTCCAACCACTGCAACGGAAAGTACCAGATGCCCGCAAGGAAGTCCCATTGCTAACGGGACGGAACCGATGGCAGCTTGCACGGTCGCTTTCGGAAGATAAGAAAGAACGCAAAACAGTCGTTCGTTAAAATTGAGATTGGTGCCCAGCAGGCTCAAAACAACCCCTAAAGAACGGAGCAATAACCCAATACACACAATCCAAAGTGCCGCGAGTCCGGCGTTTAGGGTATAGCTGATGTCAATTGCAGCCCCTACCGTCACAAATAAGATGACTTCAGCTGCCAACCACAATTTGCTGAACTTTTCTGACAGTCTTTTGGTGACAGCAAATGAAGCTTTGAAATTCAAAGTGCACGCCATGCTCATCACTGCAAAAAGTCCCGAAACGCTGACAATTTCTTTGGTCCATCCTTCCAGAGCAATAAGGATAAAGGCTACCCCTAGGACTACCATTACTTTAAGGCTGTTCCGGACGTAGTGCTTTACAGCGTAAGCGGTTTCAAAGAACCAACTGAGCAGCAATCCGGCCCCGACACCGACCACCATTCCAAGAACCAACGAAATCGGCACTTGAATGAAGTTCCCGAGTTCCGTATGTCCGGCCTGAGTAAAGCCAAGAAATGTGGAGAAAAGCATGATGACGAAAACATTATCCAGCCCTGCTCCGGCCATAATCATTTGAGGAATGCTTTTCTCCGTTCCGTAGGCACGGTTGGTCAACATCACCATTCGAGGAATAACTACTGCAGGTGAAACGGCAGCTAATACGGAACCCATTACCAACGCTTCGAGTTTCGAAATGCCGAAGAAATAAGGTGCAAAAAAGAAAAAGGCAGCAATTTCGAAAAGTGCCGGAATGCAGCCGAGCAAGAAGAGCGGACGTTCAACCTGCTTAAGTTCTGAGACTTTTATGGACAGTCCTGCTTTGATAATGATGATGACCAACGCCAACTTCCAGAGGTCCGGCGATATGCTGAGGATTTTAGGATCCAACAAATTGAGAGCCTGCGGTCCGAGCACAATACCTGTAAGCATCATGCCGATGATTGCAGGTACTCTTATCGCTTTGCAGGCAGCCCCGATTGCCAAACCAAAAAGAAAAATAAGTGCCAGTGAGGTAAGCATCTATCCTAAAATCTCAGAAGTGAACGTTCATCTCAAAAAATTCTACTCGCTGCCTTATTTCTTTTTTGCAAAAAGACCTATTTTTGAATCTTATATCCACGCTGCATAAGCAAAACCGCAAAAGCCGCAGACCCAATTGCGCATACGGAGACAACACTTAGACTTATCCATGGATTGAAATCGCTTTGCGAAAAGAAACCATAGCGGAATCCGTCAACGATGTAGAAAAACGGATTGAATTGGGAGAGAGTACGCAAAGTTCCCGGTAATTGCTGGATGGAATAGAAAACCCCGGATAAGAAAGTCAACGGAAGAATAACGAAACTTTGAAAAGCTCCGATTTGATCGAACTTATCGGCCCACAAACCGGCTAACAACCCCAGAGAGCCCATCAGAACCGCACCCATAAATCCAAAGACTACGACCCATAAAATATGATCTACAGGAGGAGCTGACCAAAAAACGGAAACCAGCAACACTCCGGCTCCCACTATCAGTCCTCTGGCGACGGAAGCTCCTATCATCGCCAATCCAAGCTCCCACCCTGCAAAAGGAGGCAGTTGAATGAAAATAAGGCTTCCCATAATTTTTGCCGAGAGCATGGAAGATGAGCTGTTGCCGAAAGCGTTCTGCAGCAGAGACATCATGACCAGGCCCGGAACTAGGAAGTGAATATAACTTACGCCTTCGAAAGTCGGCATACGTCCTCCAAGCACTTGCCCGAAAACGACCAAATACAGTGCTGCCATAAGGATCGGTGCAAAAATCGTTTGAATCGCAATCTTCTTAAAACGCAGGACTTCTTTTTCCAACAAGGTAAGGAAAGCGGCACCTCGGCTGTATGGTTTTGGGTCTATTTTGAATTGTGTCATTTGCCTGTAATCCTTATGAAGGCTTCTTCGAGATTTGCTTTTCCAATTTCAAGTTTTTCCGGCATTAAGCCTGCTTTTGAAAGCTCATTTAAAAGCGAGTGCAAGTTTTCCGGACTGCCGTAGGCCGTACAGTAAGACCCGTCAGAAAGCTTCGTACAATTGATAGAAAAATCCTTCGGCAGTTCACTTGGCAAAGAAAACAAAATGCGTTCTTTAGAGTATTCCTGGAGCAAACTTTGAGTGTTCTCTAAGGTCACAATTTTTCCATGATTAAGCAAAGCGACATTACGGCAAAGCTTCTCTGCCTCTTCCAGATAATGTGTCGTAAGAATAATCGTATGGCCCTTTCGGTTAAGGTCTACCATGAATTCCCACAGACGATGACGCAGTGCGATATCCACGCCCGCCGTCGGTTCATCGAGCACAATCACCGGCGGCTGATGAACCATGGCCTGGGCAATCAAGACGCGTCTTTTCATTCCACCCGAAAGGCTCATCACACTGGAGTTTTTCTTATCGGATAGATCCAAAACATCCAACAGCCGTTCAATCCATTTCTGATTGCCGCGAAGACCGAAATATCCGCTCTGCAGACGAAGCGTGTCGTAAACGGTAAGAAAAGGATCAAATGTGATTTCCTGAGGGACGATGCCCAAGCACATTTTGAATTGACGCCATTGCGTTTCTAGATCAAAACCCAACGCCTTGATTGTTCCTGAGTTCGGCTTAACCGTCTTTGCAAGAACTCCGATAAGCGTACTCTTGCCGGCACCGTTCGGTCCTAACAGACCAAAAAAATCGCCTTGTTCTATTGTGAAGGAAACTTCACGCAAGGCTTGTTTCGGCTCGTTTCCTCGATAAAAGGTTTTTGAAACTTTTTCTAACGAAAGAGCCGGTAAAAGAAATTTTTGACTCATATACAAAACAAAATTAACCCCGCCTTAAGTCTTAGTTGAGTAAACGAGGAAATAATTGGAAATAACTTTTTTCTAAAATTTAAAAATTCACTCTTTATTCTTGCCTAACTAAATTTAGTTTAAGAATCATATAGTTGTCATTATCAAAAATACACCACCTTTTCGTTTACTAGGGAAATCTCTAATGAGAATGATAATTACTTAATAGAATTGTTCAATTAATATTGCTCTTAATGATAATCATTCTCATTCAGTTTTAAAAGCAGAATCTATATGACAGTAATCAGCGGCGTCTCATCGGACAAAACGAAGATCGTTAAATTTAACAAGATGATGAGAACAGACTCTGACTCTCCTTCTTGGAAAGCCAACATATCTGACAATCCACTTGTCGAAGCATTTCCTGAGTCTATCGATATTCATCCCGGCCTGCAAAGCAGTCCGATTGCCCCGGCTCAAGTTCAGTCAACTCTTTCCGATTTGACTTCCCGCAAACGTACCAGAAGGACAGTTGCCTACATCAATGTACCTTATTGCGAAACAAGGTGCCTATACTGCCTTTTTTATATCAAGCCTTACAGAAACAAAGAAGAAAGCAAGGCCTACGCCGACACTCTTATCAAAGAACTTCAGCTTTGGGCCGACAAACCAATTCAGCAAAACGAACCTGTGCATGCGGTTTATTTCGGCGGCGGTACGCCCACAGCTCTTGAAGCCGCTGATATCGAACGCGTCATTAAAGCGGTTCGTCAGTACCTTCCGCTGGCTAATGACTGTGAAATCACTTATGAAGGCAGATTATCCGGCTTCGATGCGGAGAAGATGGAAGCGGCGGTACAAGGCGGTGCAAACCGTTTCTCCTTAGGCGTACAGACTTTTGACACCAAAGTTCGCCAAGCTGTCGGCCGCCGTTCGACTAAAGAACAGCTTATTGCTCAACTAAGCCGCCTCACCCGCTTCAACCAAGCAGCTGTCGTTATCGATTTGATTTACGGCTTCCCTTTCCAAACCATGGGAACTTGGAAAGAAGATCTCGCCATCAGCCGTGAATTAAACCTAGACGGGGTTGACTGTTATCAGCTTCGCGTTTTTGAACGCTCTCCGCTGTTTAAGTACATTGCCAACGGAAAACTTCCGGCCGGTCCGAATCACGAGCTTCGTGCCCATATGTTCGCTGAAGCGGTGCAAAGCATGAGAGAAGCGGGATGGAGCCGTCTATCCATCAGTCATTGGGCGGCAAATACAAGAGAACGCAACTTCTACAACTATTACGCCAAAACCCGTTCTGACTGTTTAGCTTACGGTCCGGGAGCCGGCGGCAATATCGACGGCTATGCATACATGATGGACAGAACTCCGGATACTTGGAAAAAAGCGGTAGAAGAAGGCATCAAACCGGTCTCTATGATGCTTGAGCCGGCTCCGCATTGGCAATTATGCCGAGCCGTTGCAGAACAGCTTGAACTTAACTTCTTAGATCCGTCGAGATTAGCTGCTGAATTCACTCCTCAGCTCCTCTACGTTTTTGAACCGCTGGTAGAAAATTGGACCCATGCAGGATTGCTTAGCCCAATCGGAAGCCGCTATGAGTTGACGGTTGCCGGCCAATTCTGGCAAGGCCGCATGAACCAACATCTTCTTAATCAGATTAAATCTCTTCTCTAATATCATGAAAAACATTGTCAAACTAAGCGTTCTTTGCGCCGCTACTTTAAGCGCATACTTGTCCCTGTCTCATGCCCAAGAAGTGCATAAGACCGGTGAAGTCAAGGTTACAGCAGGCCGAGTTGAACAGCAGCTTCTTGATATTCCGATGAGCGTTTCCGTGCTTACCGCGGAAGAAATTCGTGATTCTTCCGCAAGAAATATCGGAGAACTGTTAGCAGACGTTCCCGGCGTAGAGGTTGGAGGCGATGGTTCCCAAGGTCTGAAACGTATCAAAATCAGAGGAGAAAACGAATACCGCAGCCTAATTCTCATCGACGGCCAGAAAGTCTCCGAACATAAGTCTATGTCGGGCCCTGCCCTTCTCATTGACCCTTCCTCCGTTGAAAGAATTGAAGTGATTAAAGGCCCTGCCTCAGTACTTTACGGGTCGGATGCTATCGGCGGTGTTATCAATATCATTACCAAGAAAGGCTCTAAAAAACCTTTTGAGGCGGAGGCCTCTGTCGGCTGGAACGGTGCAGGACACGGCTGGAGCGAATCCGTTTCCCTAGGCGGCAGTGCAAAAGGATTTAAATATCAATTGGATGCCGGCTATCAAAGCCACGGCAACATCAAAACTCCGAAAGGTTATCAAAAGAATACCGACTTCCGCCAAAAGAACCTCGGTGCCTTCTTGAGCTATGACCTGACAGATAATTTCACGGTCGGCATGCATGCGGACATTTTTGATTCCAAAATCAATTCTTCCAGCTGGACCTATGTGAACGACCCGGATTCCGACTTCTTCGTCAAAATTCCGAAATGGAGAAGAGACAAAATTAGCCTGTTTGCCGAAGTCAAAGATGTCAACGAGTATCTGACTAGATTGCGAGTTGACGGCTACTGGCAAAAAAATCACAAGCTGATGCAGAACTACGTGAGCCAATCTTCGAAGAGCCCGAAATCTTCTACAAACGTCATCACAGATTCTCATGCTGACAACAGGATTAAGACTCTAGGAACCAGCCTGCAGGCGGATTGGCAGTTAGGAGACAACAACTTTCTTATTACCGGTTATGAATTTGCTCAGGATCGCTTGACGGCAAATACCGAGGCTGATTTTACAATGTCCATGAGAATGACCGGAATGCCTCGCCCGATGCTTGATCAAGCTTACGTTACAGACCGTTATGTAAAGGGCAAAGAAACGACTAACGCGATTTTTGCCGCGATGGAAACCACGCTGCCCTATGACTTATCTTTGAATTACGGGGTACGTTATACCTGGGTCAGTTCTGAACTTTCCAAGGCAAGCTCTTTCCGAAACGGTTATAAAACTACTCCGGCGGGAACCACGATTTTCAACAACACTCCGGTCAATGATTCAGGGACTCCCGGCAGCGAAAACAACAGCCGTCCTGTTTTCAATTTAGGCGTGATTTGGAAAGGCCTGGACAACACTTCCCTGCGTGCTCAGTGGGCCCAAGGATTCCGTGTCCCTAACCTGCAGGAAAAATTCTTGATTAACAGCATGGGAGGCGGTACCGTCTACGGCAATCCAAACCTCAAACCCGAGAAGTCCAATAATTTTGAAATCGGAGCCCGCTACAGCACTGATTTGATGGATATCGATGCGGCTTTGTTTTACAACCTCTCCGATGACTATATTTCCACAGAAATCGTCGGTGATGCTGATAGTGGTATCAGTCGATACGTCAATGCCGATAAGGCAAAGACATTCGGTTCGGAACTTTCTCTTAACCTGAGAGCAACGGAAAATCTTAATCCGTATTTCTCTCTGTCCTGGATCAAGAGAAAAACCGAATGGGCTGACGGTACCTCAACCTACGCCTCGGGCACCCCTGAATTCACCGCTCGTTACGGTCTGCGAACAAATTACCCGCTCTTTAACGGCAAATGGACAACGGATACTTATTTGAGAAGCAGTACCGCGAAGAAGTCGTACTCACTCTCGACTAAAGAAACCACTCGTATTGCAGGCTACACCACCTTGAACTTTGCAACCGCTTATCACTTCGGTCCTAAGCAAGCCTATAGCGCAAACTTTGAGGTCCTCAATATTACTAACCAGCTTTACGGTTATGAGACCTCCATTTACGAGCCGGGCAGAAGATTCAACTTCAAGCTGACAGCCCGTTATTAATAAAGATGTAATTTATTCCGCTGAAAATCATGACAACAATGACTTTAAAAAAGGCCCGAACATCGCGCCTAGCAGACTTCTGTGGGAGGTGGTCTGCCCGTGAACTTATCATCATCGGCGTTTTTGCTGCGACGGCAAAAGTCTCTACCGTGCTAATTGCCATGGTTGGAGGCGGAATGAATCCTCTTTCGCTGCTGCTAAAGAATATGGTTTTTACCACTTTGCTGGTGGTAATGCTCTTCAAAGTCTGCAGACCCGGCACTCTCTGCCTTTTTGTCATCGTCAGCTCAGTGGTGAACTTTCTGCTCCTCGGCGGAAATTTAACTTTAATTCCGCCGATGCTTTTAGCAGCTGTTATTGCTGAGCTTTTGATGCGTTTGATTCAAAAGAACAACCTTCCGGGAGCCGTTTATTGGGGTGTCGGCTGCTTTGATTTACTTTGCAAATTCGGCTCTCTCGGCATCTCGTTTTTAATGATGCGTGAATCTCCGGCCATGATGGCTGCGGTAGCACCCATAGTCATCATCGGCTATATCGGTTCTTTAATCGGCCTGTGGACAGGCAGCAAATCAATTAAGGAGTTGCGACATGCAGGCCTCATCCGTTCCTAATTTATCTCTGCTTAACTCAGTGGACATCCGCGTCAAGATGATAATTACGGCTCTGGCATCCGTGATGACAGTAGCCATCTCTTCCCTTCACGCACAGTGCTTTCTTTTTGGAACGTCATTTTTGTATTTATTGATGATCAGAAGGCCTAAGCTTGTCCTTGTGTCATACCTTCTGTTCTTGATCATGATGGCCATTGCTTGCGGGTTCGGTTTATTGTTAGCGCATTTTGTGCCTATGATGGGAAAAGGCATGGAGCTGAAATCTTTGGCCGCTCCGTTCATGAGAGCGTTCACAATGCTCAATGTCGTACTGCCTCTGGCCTTCACAGGCAGACTCCAGCAGATTCTGAATTCGCTGCAGAAGCTTAAATTGCCCTTCGTCATTTATCTTCCTGCCGCCGTCATCGTTCGTTTTATTCCAACGTTTACTAACGACATTAAACAAATCTGGGAATCGCTCAAAATCCGTGGTTACCGCATCAATCCTTGGACAATGACGATTCATCCCTTTCAGACGACTCGACTTCTTTTTACACCGCTCTTAATCAGAGCCTTAAAAACAGGAGATGAACTCGGCATTGCCGCAGAACTCAAAGGTCTTAACGCAAATACTTCTGCCATCAAGAAGGCTCCGCAGTCTTTCACTAAGAAAGACTACGCCGCCGTTTCTTTGACCGTGGCTGTCCTTATTGCCGCCGTTATTCTGCAAATTTATTTTCCGAACACTTCACCGGCCCTGATGAAATAATGATTGAATTAAAGAACGTAACTTACACCTATCCGCACAGCGACAGACCTGCCCTGAGCAACCTTTCTTTTATGGTCCGTCCCGGAGAGGCAATTCTCGTCACCGGTGTCTCCGGATGCGGCAAATCGACGCTTATCAGGCTGATTAACGGGCTGTGTCCTCATTATTACGGAGGCAACGTAGAAGGCACCATTTGCATCGATGGAAAAGACAATCTGCGGGAAAAGCTCTGCGATATTTCGCACCGAGTAGGAACTTTGTTCCAAAATCCGGAAAGCCAATTTTTCGCTTTAGGAGTTGAAGAGGAGATTTCCTTCATTTCGGAATGCAAAGGGCTGCATCCGGAGGAAATCCGAACAAAACTCTCACAAACCGCAGAGCGTTTTAGTTTAAAACCGTTTCTTAAAAACACTATTCATGAACTGTCGCAAGGGCAAAAACAGAAAGTTGGCCTTGCCTCTCTCATGATGGAACCTCTGAAGGCCTTAATCCTGGATGAA
This sequence comes from Turicimonas sp. TL08, assembly GCF_054660695.1. Classification (NCBI taxonomy): domain Bacteria; kingdom Pseudomonadati; phylum Pseudomonadota; class Betaproteobacteria; order Burkholderiales; family Sutterellaceae; genus Turicimonas; species Turicimonas sp. TL08. Next base: position 3,171 of record NZ_BAAGDP010000011.1, on the reverse strand, counting down.
CCCACAGGGAACCTGGATCCGGAAGCAACCCTGGAATTGGCCGAAGAAATCAAAAAACTTAAAGCTCAGGGCGTTGCCATTCTGATTGCAGATCACCGTCTGTACTGGCTCAAAGATGTTGTCGATAAAGTGATCGTCTTGGAAAAAGGTAAAGTGGTTCGGGAAGGCATCTTTTCGGATTTAGATACTGAATTTAGAGAAAAATACGGCCTGAGAAAACTCGAAGTCACGGACAAGCGCCGTCTTCTACCGGCCAAAATGTCTTCGGGCAAACCTATCATGAAGATTTCTAAGCTGAGTTTTTCCTATCCTCGCCAGCCTGAAATCATCATGGACGCTTCTCTCGAGTTCCAGCAAGGCATCTGTGGAATTTTCGGAGACAACGGTGCAGGCAAAACAACTTTGGCACGGCTTATTACCGGCCTGAATAAAGCCAAATCCGGCACTTTTCAGGTTAAAGGGAAGACAATCCGTCAAAAGGACTGCTTAAAGCACGTCGCGGTTGTTTTACAGAATTCTGATCATCAGCTCTACATGAGAACCGTCTTCGAGGAATTGAGAGCCAGCTTGGAAGCAGCCGGATGCAAAGGCGGCAACGATGCAGCCGAAGAGCTTCTTGGCATCTTCGATCTGCAGGAGCTAAGAGACCGCCACCCGCACTCTCTTTCGGGAGGTCAGAAACAAAGACTCGTTATCGCTTGTGCATTTGCCAAAAAACCAGATGTCATTATTCTCGATGAGCCCACTAGCGGCTTAGACGGAGCCAATTTAAAAAGGATTGCCGGCGCCCTCAAGAAACTGTCTTCAGAAGGCAAAGCCGTCCTTGTGATTACCCATGATTTAGAGCTGGTAGATCTTATCTGTGACACTGCTCTACATTTACCGCTGTCAGTTCAAACTGCCAACCAACCTTTTATTAATTGATTTATAGGATTTTTATGACAAATAAAGGCCCACAGCAAGTTATTCAAGAAGTTATCAACTCCGGCCGTCCGGTTACTTTGGACTCTTTGGCCTCCGCACTGAACTGCTCGGCCCTTGAAGCGGCACATCACCTGCCTAAAGAAACTTGTACTTTTGCTCCGGGAGAAGATTTTGAAAAAGTTTGGGAAAGCATTTCTCAGTGGGAAAAAGCAACATTTATCGTGATTGCAGGAGAAAACGTCATTGAAGTAGAAACCAAAGTGGCTTGCGGCAAAAAAGCCATGGGTTACTACAACTTGATGGGCGGTAAAAGCCCGCTGCAAGGCCACTTCAAATACGAAAACATTATTGAGATCGGGTTTATCACCATGCCGTTTATGGGAAGAGAAAGTCATTTTGTCGCCTTCTTTGATAAAGACGGAAAATGCGCTTACAGCTTTTATGTCGGCCGAGAAAAGCATAAATTAATCGAATCTGCAAAAGAGCAGTTTTTAGCTCTTCAATCTTCTTTTAGGTGATTCGATATGAAAGTACTCGTTGCATATTCCAGCATTACAGGCAATACGGAAAAAATCGGTAAAAGTATTGCGGAAGCCATTCCTAATAACGAATGCGTCAAGCTTCCTACCGACAAAAAAGCTGAAGACTATGACTTAGTATTCTGCGGTTTTTGGTGCGACAAAGGGGTTCCCGACAATGATTGGAAGCAATTCTATGAATCCACTGGTTCGGTTCCGGTCGCTGTTTTCGGCACCCTCGGAGGCGATCCGCACAATGAAGGCGGAATGAGATTCCTTCAGAAAGTCAAAAATGAAATTCATAAACCGTCTTTGCTTGATCTGCGTTTGTGGCAAGGAAAAGTCGATCCGAAAATCGTTGAAATCATGACTCGTATGTCAGGAAAACCAATGACCGAGGAACGCAGACTGAGACTGGAAGAAGCAAACAAACATCCGGACAGCAAAGATTTAAGAGAAGCCGCTCAGTGGGCATTTGAGATTTTCAAATCCCGACAAGCATAGGAAAGAAGATGAACTTTAAAGAGATATATGACCTCATCGGAGGCGCCGGAGTGATGTTGATTTTGGTCGGCATCGCCGCTTGCTACATTACCATCTGGAATGTGATTTATCTGCAAGGCGTCTTGCGCCGGTTCAAGAAGTCCAAGATTGGAAAAGACCGCTCTTCCTCTCAGGAACTTCATGACAAATTCGGAGCTAGCACAAATCCGTTGATTTGTATTGTGCGCGACATCGTCACAACTCACAGTGCTCACTCTGAAGATATCCGCGCCGAGGTCTCTTATCTCTTTCATAAAAACTTCAAGCCGGTTAATAATGCATTGACATGGCTCAAGCTTTTCGCAGCCATCTCCCCGCTGCTTGGACTACTCGGTACGGTCCTAGGAATGGTTCAGGTTTTTAAAACCATCGCCGCAAGTGCCTCACCGGATTCTGCTCTCTTAGCTGCGGGGATTTGGACAGCTCTCATTACCACAGTAATGGGCCTTGTGGTTGCCATCCCGGCTCTTATGGCCTACTACTATCTTTTCCTTAAAGTTAAAGAAATGAGGATTGAAGCTGTGGAATACAGTTATCGAGCTATTGAACTGGCCAAGCCTGTTTCTCCAGCTTCCGTTGTTTGCGAACATCCGAAGGCTTCCTGCGTACTCCGTGGAAAACAGGCCCTCTCTGCCTAGGAACAAAATTCATGTTTGATGATTTAGATGAAGAACCGAAAGTCGATTTGACGCCTTTAATTGACGTCATTTTCATGCTTGTTATTTTCTTTGTCATGACCATGACTTTCAGCAGGCCAGTCATTGATTTGACATTACCAGCCGCTGAAAATTCTTTGGTTCAGAAAAGCAATCAGGAATTGGTTCTGCAGGTCAATGAAGCAGGAACCATTCTCTGCAATGACAAGGCTCTTTCTAAGGAAGAGCTGCCTGCCTTTCTTGATGAGCACCCTGAAGGGCTTCTTACTCTCATGATTGACGAAAAAGCCCCTTTCCAAAGCTTCGTCTGGATCGTAGATGTTGCCAAAGTAAAACGGGAAGGACGTTTCGTTATCGGCACCAGAAAAAATACTAGCGGCTAATGGTCAACCACCCCGGGCTAAAAGCCCGAGGCTTGCAAAAGTCTGGTTGACCAGCTTCAGTCAGCAATGCTGACTACGTTGCAAAGAGGTTCAAGACTCACTCCGGGGTGCTTCCTCAGCTCCGGACCCTGAAAGTTCCGAAAGCAG